>NZ_JBVVPY010000003.1:308148-383842 GCF_055811335.1 Mesorhizobium sp. WSM4847
CCTTCACTCGCCGCTTGGGCCCGGTAAAAAAAAACCCCGCTCATGCGCCACACGTCTATGGCTTTGGGCTAACCATTTTGGGCGGGGGGGGCGGGGGGGGGGGGGGGGCCCGCCCCCCCCGCCCCTCTTGCGGAGAGAACCAGTGACCTCCAGCTCAGAACAGAGACCGTCCCTGTCCGGCATCGCGCGCGTGATGTCGCGCGTCAGCACGGCGGCGCTGTGGATCGCCGGCATCGGGCTGGTGCTGATGACCGCTTTCGTCGCCTGGCAGGTGTTCGGCCGCTATGTTCTGAACCGCTCGCCGAGCTGGACCGAGCAGGGCTCGGTGATGCTGATGAGCTGGTTCATTTTCCTCGGCGCTGCCGTCGGGGTGCGCGAGAACTATCACCTCGGCTTCGACGTCCTGCTTTACGTGCTGCCGAAAGGCGGAAAGCGTTGGCTGAGGATGATCTCGGATCTCGTCGCGCTCGCCTTCGGCATCGGCATGATCTGGTATGGCAGCCAGCTGGTCGCGCTGACCTGGGGCGCCACCTTGCCGTCGCTCGGCATATCGGGGGGCTGGGACTACGTCCCGCTTGTCGCGGGAGGCGTGCTCATCGTGCTGTTCACGCTGGAGCGCATCGTGCTTCGCCTCTCCGGTGCGCCGATCGACGATGCGCTCGACGAATTGCCGCCGGCGGAAGTCGCAGCCGAACTCGACACAGCCAACGTGAAGGTCTGACGCCATGGAACTCTGGATACTTTTTGGCGTCTTCACCGTCCTGATGCTCATCGGCACGCCAATCGCTTTCTGCCTCGGCGTCGCAAGCTTTGCCACCGTTCTCTATATGGGCCTGCCGCCGCTCATCGTGTTCCAGCGCCTGAATTCCGGCATGAGCGTCTTTTCGCTGCTGGCCATTCCGTTTTTCATCTACGCCGGCGACCTGATGGTGCGCGGCGGCATCGCCAGCAAGATCGTTGCCTTCGCCGGCTCGCTGGTCGGCCACATGCGCGGCGGCCTCGGGCAGGTCAATATCGCGACCGCTACACTGTTCGGCGGCATTTCGGGCTCCGCCGTGGCGGAGGCCGCGGCGGTCGGCGGCTTGATGATCCCGCAGATGAAGGCGCGTGGCTATGGAGCGGATTACGCCGTCAACGTCACCTCGATGGCGGCGCTGATCGCGCTGCTGCTGCCGCCGTCGCACAACATGATCATCTACTCGATCTCGGCAGGCGGAAAGATCTCCATCGCCGACCTGTTCACCGCCGGCATCATCCCGGGCCTGCTGTTGGCCCTGGCGCTGATGATCACCGCCTACTTCGTGGCGCGCTCGCGCGGCTATCCGACCGAGCCGTTTCCTGGCTTCGCCGCCGTCGCGCATCTCTTCGCGGTCGCGGTGCCAGGCCTGCTGCTGATAGCGATCATCTTCGGCGGCGTGCGATCGGGCGTTTTCACAGCCACCGAGAGTTCCTGCATCGCCGTCATCTATGCATTGCTCGTGACTGTCCTGGTCTACCGGCAGATGACCTGGGAAGGTTTCGTTCATGCCACCCATGGCGCCGTGCGCACCACGGCCATGGTGCTGCTCATCATTGGCATGGCAGCGGCGTTCTCGTGGTTGATGGCCTTCCTCAAAGTGCCGGCAGCGCTGATAGTCTCGATGAACGCGATCTCGGAAGATCCGCTGGTCGTGCTGCTCCTGCTCAACCTCTTGATGCTGTTCCTCGGCACCTTCATGGACATGGGGCCGACGATCATCATTTGCACGCCGATCTTCCTGCCCGTGGCGCAGGCCTACGGCGTCGATCCGGTGCATTTCGGTGTCATCATGATCCTCAACTTCGGCATCGGGCTGAACACGCCGCCAGTGGGCGCAGTGCAGTTCGTGGCGTGCGCGGTGGGCAAGATATCCGTCTGGGAAGCGATGCGCTCGATCTGGCCGTTCTATGGGGCCGGCATCGTGGTGCTGGGGCTCGTCACTTACATTCCGGCCATCTCGCTATGGTTGCCGAGCGTCTTCAAATAAGGGCTGGCAATGGCATCGGATATGGCAATCAACCTGAAGGTCGAACGCAAGCCCAAGCTGTCGGAGACCGTGGTCGCGGCAATCCGCAAGCAGTTGCAGGCGGGCGAGATCCAGCCAGGCCGAAAGCTGCCGACCGAGGGTCGGCTGACCGAAACCTTCGGGGTCAGCCGCACCGTCATCCGCGAAGCGCTGGCCAAGCTTGCCGCCGACGGTCTGGTCGAGCCGCGCCAAGGCGCCGGGGTCTTCGTCACCGAGCACATCTCGACGATGTTCGGCACGCTGGCTGCGGACATCGGCAGCAAGGATTCGATCGCGCTCAACGTGCTGGAGGTGCGCCTGGCGATCGAAATCGAATCCGCCGGGCTGGCCGCTATCCGTCGCAATGCCGCGCAGGAAGCGGCGATCCAGGAGGCGTTCTTCGAGTTCGAGCGGCTGCTGTTGAACAGCGAGCCGACAGGTCCGGCCGACCTCGCCTTCCACCGGGCAATCGCCAGCGCCACCAACAATCCGTTCTATGTCGAGATGCTCGACGTGCTCGGCCGGCGCGCCATTCCTTGCGACGTGACATCGCCGTGGTCGACCGAACTCGCCCAATCCGACGCCTATCAGCGCGGCCTGCAAGACGAGCATCTGGTGATCCTGAACGCCATTACATCAGGCGATGCCGAGTCCGCGCGCGAAGCGATGCGCGCGCATCTCAGCGCCAGCCAGCAGCGCTATCGCGAGCGCCTGCACGCACGTCAGATTTTTTATGCCGATTCGGTCAAGGCCGCGGCAACCGAATGACCAATGAGGCAGCCCAATGGGACAGCAATGAATCACACTGAAAACCACACCGACTTCACCTCGCGCTTCGCCATCGACCCTGTCACCGCCGCGGCGATGGGGACGGACGAGCTCCGCCACAATTTCCTGATCGAAGGCCTGTTCCAGCTCGGCCGCATCGGCCTGACCTACACGCATTACGACCGCATGATCGTCGGCGGCGCCATGCCAGCCGGGACACCGCTTCCGCTGCAAGCGATCAAGCCGACCGGAACAAAGAACTTTCTCGATCGCCGCGAAATGATCGCCGTCAACATTGGCGGCGCCGGCATCGTCAAAGCCGGCGGCCAGTCCTACGAGCTGCAACCCCGCGACATGCTGTATCTCGGCATGGGCGCCAATGAGGTGTCATTCGCCTCAGTCAATCCAGCCGAGCCGGCCAAGTTCTATCTGCTCAGCGCGCCGGCGCATCAGAGCCATCCCAGCCAGCTGATCCGCATCGGCGATGCCAAGCGCCTCGATCTCGGCAGTCAGGCGACCTGCAACGAGCGCTCGATCTTCCAGTTCATCCATGCCGAGGGCGTCAAAACCTGCCAACTCGTCGTCGGCATGACCCAGCTCGCCCCAGGCTCCGTCTGGAACACCATGCCGTGCCATGTACATGACCGCCGCATGGAGGCTTATCTCTATTTCGACCTGCCGGAGACGGCGCGGGTGTTCCATTTCATGGGCGAGCCGGACGAGACGCGCCATCTCGTCATGCGCAACGAGGAAGCGGTGCTGTCGCCGGGTTGGTCGATCCATTCGGGCGCCGGCACCTCCAACTACGCCTTCATCTGGGCGATGGCCGGCGACAATGTCGACTATACGGATGTCGATCCGGTAGCGATGGAAGAGCTGCGATGAGCGACCTCTCGGCTTTCAGCCTGGCCGGCAAGCGCATTCTCGTCACCGGCGCCAACACCGGCATTGGCCAAGGCATCGCCCTGTCGATCGCGCGCGCCGGTGGTGCGGTGGTCGGCGTCGGCCGCTCTGCAATGGATGAGACCGCGGAAAAGATCGGCGCGTCCGGCGGCCGCTTCGAGGCGGTGCGCTGCGATCTTGCCGACCACGCCGCCGCCCAGGCGATGCTCGATCGCGTCTGGGACGAAACCGGGCCGCTCGACGGGCTGGTCAACAATGCCGGCATCATCCGGCGCGCCGACGCCGTCGATTTGGGGCAAGCCGATTGGGACGATGTCATGGACGTCAACCTGAAGACGGTGTTTTTTCTCAGCCAGAGCTTTGCCCGGCGCGTGCTTGCCGATCCCGAACGGCGCGGCAAGATCGTCAACATCGCCTCGGTGCTGAGCTTCCAGGGCGGCATCCGCGTCGCCTCCTACACCGCCTCGAAACACGGCGTGGTCGGCATTACCCGGTTGCTCGCCTGCGAATGGGCGTCGAAAGGCATCAACGTCAACAGTATTGCGCCCGGCTACATCGAAACCAACAACACCGAGGCGCTGCGTGCCGACCCGGACCGCAGCACCGCCATTCTGGCGCGCATTCCGGCCGGGCGCTGGGGCGGGCCGGAAGACATCGGCGACGCGGCCGTCTTCCTGCTGGCGCCGGCGTCAAACTACATGCATGGCGCGGTGGTGCCGGTGGACGGCGGCTGGCTGGCGCGATGAGGCGCATGCCCATGACGAGGATGTGGCGATGACCGGAACGAAGATCTTTACGCATGCCGGCGAGGGCGCGTGGACGCCGACCCCGGATGGCAATCGCAGGCGTGTGCTGCTGCACACCGACGAATTGATGATGGTCGAATTCGGGTTCGACAAGGGCGGTGTCGGCGCGCTGCATTCGCACCCGCATGTCCAGGCGAGCTATGTCGCCGAAGGCCGCTTCGAGGTCACCATCGACGGCACGACCGAGATCATGGAAACGGGAAGCAGCTTCATTGTCCCTGCCAATTTGGTCCACGGCGTCAAGGCGCTCGAGGCCGGCCGCCTGGTCGACAGTTTTACACCGCACCGCGCGGATTTCCTCGTCTGACGAGAACCCCCGCAGGTCACTACGCAGCGGCAGCCTGTCTCGGAAGCAAAAAGCCCGCGCCTCCGGAGAGACGCGGGCGTGTTGCCTGGGCGCTTGTGGCGCCGCGGTACTCAAAACATCACCGCAGGACCTGAACATGCCGAATCATGGTGAAGATAGGATTAATCGGCCCGAGCCGTTGCGCGATATTCACAGCCAAAGTGAATAGAGGCTGGAATCACGCTCGCATATCCGCCAATGAGGGGCATACCTTTCAGACGGTGCCGACGGAGACAGGACTTGAGGAGCGTTCGAATGTCCGAATCGGCTGTCCAAGCGGTCACCCGACGATTCGCCAGGGAGCTTTGGCAGGTCACGTCGTCGCTGACTCGGGCCGTTCCCCCAATGCCTTTTCGGGCAGCGCCGATCATAGAAATTCCCTGATGCAGGCAGCGGCGGCGAGCGTCCCGGCGGAGGATCCCAAGCGGCGCGTCCTGAAGGACGTGTTCGGCTTCGACGATTTTCGTCCCGGCCAGGACGCCGTGACGGAGGCGCTGCTGGCCGGGCGTCATGTGTTGGCCGTCATGCCGACCGGCGCCGGCAAATCACTCTGCTACCAGGTTCCGGCGCTGGTCCTGGGCGGCCTCACCATTGTCGTTTCACCGCTGGTGGCGCTGATGCAGGACCAGGTCGCCGCATTGCGTCTTGCCGGCGTGGCCGCCGATACGATCAATTCCTCGCTCGACCGCGATGCCAATGTCGCCGCATGGCGCCGCGTCGCGGCGGGCCAGACGCGCCTGCTCTATCTTGCACCGGAGCGGCTCATGACCGCGCGGATGCTCGAGGCGCTGGCCAGGCTCGACATCCGGCTGATCGCTGTCGACGAGGCGCATTGCATCTCCCAATGGGGGCCGTCGTTCCGGCGCGAATATGAAGAGTTGTCGCGGCTGCGCGACATTTTCCCTGATGTGCCGATCATTGCGCTGACGGCGACAGCGGACGAGGCGACGCGCACCGATATCGCCGCACAACTGTTCGCCGGGCGCGTCGAAACCCTGGTGCTGGGTTTCGACCGGCCGAACATCAAGCTTGGCGTCGAGGCCAAGCAGGACAGCAAGCGCCAATTGCTGGGCTTCGTGCAGCGTCATGCCGGCCGCAGCGGCATCGTCTATTGCCTGTCGCGCAGGAAGACGGAAGAGATGGCGGCGTTCCTCGAGAAGAACGGCGTGCGCGCCCTGGCCTATCATGCCGGCATGAGCAAGGAGGCGCGTGAAGCAAATCAAAACGCTTTCATGACCTTGTCGGGCGTGGTGATGGTGGCGACCATCGCCTTCGGCATGGGGATCGACAAGCCTGACGTCGCCTATGTCTTCCACACCGACCTGCCGGGCAGCCTCGAAGCCTATTATCAGGAAATCGGCCGCGCCGGCCGCGACGGGCGGCCTGCCGAGGCTCATATGCTCTTCGGTCTCGGCGACATCCGCATGCGGCGGCTGTTCATCGACGACGAGGACGCGCCGGCGGAGCATAAAAGGCGCGCGCATGGCCGGCTCGATATGCTGATCGGCTATTGCGAAACGGCCCAGTGCCGTCGCAAGATCCTGCTTGGCTATTTCGGCGAACCAGCAATGCCTTGCGGCAATTGCGACAACTGCCTTGACCAGACGCCGCATGAAGATGGCGAAGCGGAGGCGCGGATCGTCCTCGCGGCCATCGCGCAGACCGGCGAGCGTTTTGGCGCCGCCCATGTCGTCGATGTTCTGCTCGGCCATGAAACCGAGAAGGTTCTGGCCAGGAACCACCACGGGCTTGCCAGCTTCGGGACCGGTGTGGCGCACAAGAAGGATGTCTGGCAGTCGCTCATCCGCCAACTCGTCGCGGGAGGGTTTCTGACTTTTGACTCAGGCGGCCATGGCGGCCTTGCCATCGCCGAAAAGGGCTGTGAGCTGGCCCGTGGCGAGGTCCCGTTCCGGTATCGCGTAGAGGTGCGGAACCGCACGGCACGAGGCAAGACTCGTCCCACCCCGAATGCTGCCGCGGGCACGGAAGACCTGGATACCGCGCTCTTGGCCACGCTCAAGGCGGTTCGGCTGCGTCTCGCCCGGGAGCGCCAGGTGCCGGCCTTCGTCATCTTCTCCGATCGCACGCTGATCGATATGGCCGAACGCTGCCCGCGCGACCTCGATGCCTTCGCCGCAGTCAACGGCGTCGGCGCCGCAAAACTCAGGGAATTCGGCGAGATCTTCCTCGGCGCAATCGCTGCGCACCAATCCGGTGTGTCGGTCTGAGACAGCCAAAGATCAAATCCGCGGTGCTGCAGCAGGTCAGTTTGCGAGACAGCATTTCTTCGCTTCCTTGCCGCTTCCACAGGGACACGGATCATTCCGTCCGACATGGCGCAAAGGATTTGTGACCGGCGCTGTCAGGCTCGGCAACTCGTCGAGCCAGGTTTGTTCCGTCAAGGGCGATTGCCAATCTTCCTCGTCAAAATACTCAAGGGGGCGGCTCCATTCCAACGCTTCAAGCACATCGTCGATATAGCCGAGACCGGCACGCCTGAATCGGTCCTCGATATCGTTCGGGCTTTGCTCGGCTGCCAGGAGATCGTCTTCGAAATCACTGAGTTCAGCATGCCCAATGGGACGCGGCCGTCGTCCGACGAGACGGACGCGCCATTGTTCCGTCTGTCCGTCGAACCGAACGAGCGCAACGGGCTGCTCACCGTCTGCCGACTGATGGTGGACAAGATCACCACGGTCCCAAAGTCCAAGATCGGCGCAAATATCGGGCGGTTAGACGACGCGGACATCCTGCGCCTCAATCAGGCCGTTATCGTTTTCCTCGGCTTGGCCGTGTCGCGGAGACTGAAGCCGTGACGGTGAGGATGACAGAATCCACGGAACCGTCGAGCCTCGGCTGTAATACTGCGAAATCGATCATTTTCAGCCTTCGGCAGCAGGCTCTCACACCGATGCCGCAATCAGCACCTGCTTCGTCTCACAGCTGCGATCGCGGCCTCCTGCTGCTGCAATTGCTCGATTTTCGCGTTCTGGCGGGCAGTGACGGTAGTGGCGACACGCCGGGCTCCCCATAGCCAGTTCGGAATGTTGGTTTTCGCGACTTTGCCCCGGGTGATCGCTGTCGCCGACAGCTCCTTGGCGACTTCACCCATGGCGACGTTGAGTTCGACGCAACTCATCCTGTCGTATTTCGCGGCATCAAAGGATGCATGGAAGGGCGATGCGCAACCTCCGACAAACACGATGCTGCATATCAGGGATATGGCTGGCGAGATGGCTTTCATTTTATCAAGTAGATTTGACGCCGGACGGGCGAATGAGGCATGTGAAGCTCTACAACACTCTGCCCTGGGCGTCATTCCCTATTCAACCTCGAAGAATTTCGAGAGAGCCGCTGCGGTCTGGTGAGGGTGCTCTTCTGGAAAGAAGTGCCCGCCCGGAACGGGACCTCCTTCAACTCTGTCGGCCCATTTCCTCCAGATAGCCAGCGGTCCGCCTTCCTCCGCATACCAGGTCTCCAGGCCGCCCTGGCTACTCCACAGTGCCAGGAGCGGACACTTAATGCGACGACCGTTTATCTGGTCCAGCGCGTCATGTTCACGATCGATCGTGGCAGCGGCCCGATACTCTTCGCAAATCGCATGAATATGAACGGGATCGCGAAGCGCCCTGACATAGGCCTCCCTGATCGTTGCAGAGAACATTTCTGCCGGCGATCCCCACTGCACAATCGCATTGTCGACGATGGCATCGGGCGCCGCGCCGATCAGTCGCTCCGGCAGCGGTTCCGGTTGCGCAAGCAGGCTCCAGGGCCAGAATCGGAGAGCCAGTCTGGCATCCGCCCTGTCCCACGCGGCGGCGGTCGGGATGACGTCGAGGACCGCGACCCTGGATATCTCATCGGGGTGATCGAGTGCCAGGCGATAGGCGACCCGCCCGCCGCGGTCATGTCCGGCAACCATGAACCGCTCAAACCCCAACTGCTGCATGACTTGAACCATGTCTGCGGCCATGGCGCGTTTGGCGTATGGGCTATGCTCGGCCGAGGAGACCGGGCAGCCGCTTTGCCCATAGCCGCGAAGATCGGCGGCGACGACTGTGAAGCGGGGCGCCAGGGCCGCGGCAATATCCCTCCACATCAGATGCGTTTCTGGAAAACCATGAAGCAGCAGCAGCGGCGGACCGGTTCCGCCGACCCTTGCGAAAATGGTCGTGTCGTCCAGTTGCAAGCTGGTGGCCCTGAAACCTGCAAACACCGTTTTTCTCCTCGGTGTGCCTCAGGCGACAACGCACAAGGTGGCAGAAGGATCACGGTCGGCTGCTTTGCTGAATTTGTGGCGGTCCTGGAATTCTCCTCAATTGCCAGGTACGGAAGCTGCGGCCACTGATATTTCGATCGGCGCACCCCATATAGCGCCAAAGTGTCGCTTGAGGATTTGCCATGATGATTTCGCGTTCGAGCCGGTTTGCCGTTTTGTTTGCAGGACTGTTCCTGGCTTTTTCCATGGTCACGGCCGATTACGCGGAGGCGCGGCGTGGCGGCAGCTTCGGCAGCCGCGGCACGCGCACGTTCCAGTCGGTCCCGCCGACCAGGACGGCGCCACAGCCGGCCGCGCCGGTCGAGCGCTCGATGACGCCCAACACCGCAACGAACAATGCGGCGCGCCAGAGACCGGCAGCCCAACGACCAGGGATCTTCAGCGGCCTCGGCGGTTCGATGATGCGCGGCCTGCTGCTCGGCGGTCTGATCGGACTTCTTTTGGGCCAGGGGTTCGGCGGCTTGGCTGGCATGTTGGGCCTGCTGCTGCAAGGACTGCTGATCGGCGGCGCGATCATGCTGATCATCCGCTTTTTCCGGTCGCAATCGGCACGCAACCAAGCGCCTGCCATGGCCGGTGTTCCGCGGAGCATGGGCAATTTTGGGCGAAACGCGGCAGCCCAGCGCGAGGCGGACAACGTCACATCTTTCCCCATTCCAGGCATCGGGTCTGGCTTTGGCCGGACGGCTCCAGCCAACGATCAAATTACGATGACGCCGGCCGATCTCGATACATTCCAGCAGCGGTTGACCGAAGTTCAGGAAGCGTTCGGGCGTGAAGACCATGCTGGCTTGCGCCGGCTGGCGACCCCCGAGATGGTGTCGTACCTGTCCGAAGAACTTGCCGACAATGCCAAGAACGGCATCAGGAACGAGGTGTCGAACGTCAGCCTGCTGGAGGCCGATATTGCGGAGAGCTGGCGGGAAGATGATCGTGACTACGCGACGGCTGCCCTGCGCTACGAGTCTCTTGACGTAATGCGCGATCGCGCCAGCGGCAAGATCGTCGCCGGCGAAGCCGATCGGCCGACGGAAACAACCGAACTGTGGACCTTCACGCGCCAGAACGGCGGCGACTGGAAGCTGGCGGCAATACAGCAGCCCTGACCGTTATGCTGCAGCCTCGGCGGTTCACGTCATCTGGCGAGCCATGATGTATGGACGGTTGTCGTCGCCCTCTTTGCGGGGCTTTCAGTGGCAAGAACGTCGAAGCCCGCGGCATCGATAGTCAGTCGCGATGGCGCAGCGCATCGACCAGGGCAACGAAAGCAGGCGAGGATTGCCGGCGGCTCGGATAATAGAGATGGTAGCCATCCCAATAGGGCGACCATCCTTCCAGGGCCCGCGCCAGCCGCCCTTTGGCGATGTGGGGAAGGGCCATTTCTTCCGGAACATAGCCGAGGCCGCGGCCGGCCAGCGCGGCGTCCAGGACATGAAAGATGTTGTTGAAGACGAGCTGCCCATCGACGCGAATTTTGATCTCGCGGCCGTTCTCCTCGAACTCCCACACATAAAGGGCCCCGGACGTTGGAAAACGGTAGTTGATGCAATTGTGCTGCACGAGATCCTGCGGCTTCTCCGGCGCGGGATGCTCGGCAAAGTAGGATTCTTCGCCGACGACCGCGAAGCGGAAATCCGGTCCGATGCGAGCCGAGATCATGTCTTTCGCAAGCTGTTCGCCCATGCGGATCCCGGCGTCAAAGCGCTCCGTCACGATGTCGGTGAGGCCGTTGTCGAGCAGGAGTTCGACCTTGATGTCGGGATATTTCGGGAGAAAGCGTTTCAGCTTGGGCCAAAGGATGCTGCTGATTGCATAGTCGGGCGCTGACAGCCGGATGGTTCCAGCGGGCTTTTCCCTCAGTTCGTTCAGGGCATCGACCTCGATTTCGATCTGGTCAAAGTGCGGCCCAATCCGCTGCAAAAGCCTCTCTCCCGCCTCGGTGGGAGCCACCGCGCGGGTCGTGCGGGTGAGCAGGCGAACGCCAAGGCGCGCTTCGAGTTGACGGATGGTGTGGCTTAGCGCCGATTGCGATATGCCGAACCGGGCTGCGGCGCGCGTAAAGCTACGCTCCCGAGCAACAGCCAGGAACGCGAGCAGATCATTGACATTCTGCCGCGACACTCATGAATCCTTGTGATAGCCAGAACTCGATTATACCGGATAAATCGAAGGCGAACACAGAGACTTCATTGAGCGGCAGCTATTCAATCCGCCGCTCGCCCCCGGCGACGAACTACGAGCGGATTGCGCAGGTTTCAGTCGGCGCGTTCAACGCGGATGGTGACCGGACCGGGACGGTCAAAGATCGAGACATCGCCAGTGACCTGCCCGAGCCTGATGATGCCAGGCGCCGGGAGGCGACCGCTCCGATAGTAGATCACGAAATGATCGGAACTCCACAACCCAAGCGTGCCGGCAGAGAAGTCGCGCTGCCGCGCCAGCTCGGGCAAGGCGGAAGGCAGATTGCCGGTCTTTTCCTGGCGCAGATGATCGGACATCTCGATCGTAAGCGGCAGCATCTGCGCCAGAGATCTTGCGGCCTCGTTATCGGCGAGATCGGCTGTGACCTCGCCCCAATCCGAAAAAATGCGAATGCGTTCTTGAGCCATGGCAGATCCAACCGTTCCGAGTGCAATAACAGCGGCGTTCAGCAACAGTTTCAGCATGCCCTTGTGTCTCCCGATCTATGCTGATGGAGCCTGTTCCGTCCGGTACAGGCTCCATCGCGCCGCTCACGCGGAGAGGTGCTGATTGAAGAAGCTGGTCAGCTTGTCGAACGGGATCAGGTCGACGCGATCGTAGAGGTCGACGTGCCCGGCGCCGGAAACCCAAACAAGCTCCTTCGGCTCGGCCGCTCGCTGGTAGGCTTCCTCGCTGAACTCGCGGGAGTGAGCCTGATCGCCGGCGATGAACAGCATCGGGCGCGGCGAGATCGTCTCGATGTCGTTGAACGGGTAGAAATTCATGAACTTGACGTTGCTGGTCAGCGTCGGATGCGTGGTGATCTGCGGGTTTGCGCTGGCGGGCGTGAATTCACCCCGCGGCGTACGGTAGAAGTCATAGAATTCCCGCTGGATCGGATGGGTGTCGGCGGTCAGCTCATGCACCGTGCCGCTGGTATATTCGACCTCGCCGCCTTCAAACTCTGCCCAGCGCCGCTCGGCAGCTGCAGCAATGGCCTGCTTGCGCTGCTCGACGCTCAGTGAATGGTTAAGCGCGTTGCGGTTGGCGGCCCCCATATCGTACATGCTGACGGTTGCGACGGCGCGCATCCGCGGGTCGATCTTGGCCGCGCTGATGACGAAGCTGCCGCTGCCGCAGACGCCGATCGCGCCGATGCGGTTTCTGTCGACGAATGGCCGTGTCCCCAGGAAATCGACCCCGGCGCTGAATGCTTCGGCGTAGACATCCGGTGAAACGATCTGGCGGGCCTCGCCCTCGCTTTCGCCCCAGAACGGCAGGTCGATGGACATGGCGACGAAGCCCTGTTCGGCCATCTTGGTGGCATAAAGATTTGCGCTCTGCTCCTTCACCGCACCCATCGGATGCCCGACGACGAGCGCCGGATGGCGCGCATTGCGGTCGAGCTTGTTGGGAATGAACAGATTGCCCACAACGTTCATCTCGTATTGGCTCTTGAAGGCGATCTTTTCCAGCGTCACCCGATCACTGGTGTAGAAGTTGTTGGCGCCGTTTGACATGTCTTGAGCCTTTGCGAAGGGGATGTTGAACAGCGACGCCGCACCGAGCGCGGCAACGCCGGCGCCGGTCAGCTTCAGGAGATCACGCCGGCCAAAGTCGACACTGGACTGCGCGGTGTTCTCGATTCCGCTCTGCTTGGTCATGCCTGTCTCCTTTGATCGTCCTGAACTGTCGCAGGCCTGCCGGGCCATGCTCATTTCCTCGGCATGTGCGGCAGTGTTGCGAATGTTCAAATAGAATAGCGACGACGCCGGCGATCGATTAGGCGGCAAAATCCGCATGTCGTTATGAGGGTGATTCATCAATCGAATAGCGCAGGCTCGTCCCGAAGGTGAACAGATTCGTCCGCCTCCGGCCGCGTCTGCATGCACAGGAAGAAGATCGTCACCGTGCCCAGCCGATCAAAGGTTCGGCGTCAACGAGTTCGACGATGGCATTTGGCCCTTGAGCCTCATGCCCTATGATCTTGGATACTTCGACCTGGAACAGAGGACATTGGCAAAGCCCCATCCCGCATTCTTGGCGCAGCCGGGATGCTCGCACCTATGGTGTATAATGCCGGGGCGCGTGACGGGCTCCATTGCATCAGGAAGGCGGATCAGTTCGTCACTCATGCTATGATCCTTTCTTCTGAGCAGGAGGTGGACTAGCCACCTCTGCGAACGGTGCGGAAAGCACGAGTTCATGGATGTCGAGACGCTTATCCCAACCGCTCGGGAACGGCAGGGCATTCGGGTTAGGCGGCTTGCCGAAAGGTTCGAATCCTGTCGGGTGCAGCATTGCCGCAGTTCGCTTGCCGACAACTATTCCTGCTGGAATTGACAGGGCCAATCTTCAGGCCTCGTCAAGCCAGAAGGCAACTCGGTCCGGGCGTCTCCGCAAGCCATGTTGAGCTGCCACTGGGACAGACCCGCCGAATTGGTAAGGTCGACGCCCTCGATACGGGTCAGAAAGAAAAAGGCGCGGTCAAAGTCTATCGACGCGGTGAACGTCGCTCCTCGGAAGTCCGCCCGTGCGAGATTGGCAAACGAGAAGCGGCTGCCGCTGATATCGGCGTCATGGAACCGCGCACGCCCCAATTCTGCCTTTGTGAAATCAACGTTGGTCAGAATGGCGTCCTGGAAATTCGAGCGCTGCAATTCCGCGCTCGCGAACACAGCGCCCTGCGCGTCCATACGGCTGAAGTCGGTCCTGTAGGCCTCGATTCTGTCGAACCGGGCGCCTTTGGCGGTCGAGTCGGCCAGGGAAGCACGCACAAGCGTTGCCTTCTCAAGATTTGCCGCAAGGAGATTGCTGTTCCTGAGGTCGGTCGAAGTGAAATCAACACCGAACAGGTTCGCCCCGCTCAGGTCCTGTCCTTCTAGGATGAGAAGCTTCTTGTCACACTCGTGCCAATTGACGCCAGGCGTCGCGGCTGCGTGGCAATTGTGAGCAGCAGTGGCATTCTGCCAAGCAAACACAGTGCAAATCGCTAGAACCAAGCCGGATGCGGCGTAAGCTCTGGTTCGCCTCAAAGTCATGGTTGCTGGACCTCTGCTACTCGCCGACACTCAACCTGACCACATCTGCTGACACTCGAGAGTGCTCCTCGTCTACACCACCGTCAACCCGGGAGCAGAGGACATGGCGACGGTCGCCGCAGATGCGCAGCGGACGTCAACAATGGGAAGCCTGCTCGGGTGCTGACCGCCACCGCCGGCGTCCGCCGCCGACAAGGGTGAATCCGCTTGGGTCCGCACCGATCGGTACTTCCCGACGGCGAGGTTGACCCGGCACGGGGTGCTAGTCGCGTATCCTGATTCCGCTGTCGCTACCCCACGACTTCGCTTAGCGAGGCCGAAGTTGATCTCTGCCATCTACCAGGTCGAAGCATGAACCCCGCATGTGTCGTAAGCTGACGTGCCGCGAATACGGCGTTTTCGGCAGGCGGGCTTTATGGCGGGCGCGCAACCTATTCTTTGATTTTTATCAATGTAAACAATGTCGTATGGCGGAGAGGGAGGGATTCGAACCCCCGATGGGCTTGCACCCATGCCGCATTTCGAGTGCGGTGCATTCGACCACTCTGCCACCTCTCCGGGGTCATGGTCCGCCGTTGCCGGCGCGGCGCACTAGATAACGGCTGGACGGACAGGTTACAAGGGCCAATCTGCCTGATATCAGGCTTCTCTCCGGGCCGTATGGCTCGTCCCTCGATACCTCTGCCGCTTGTGCCAACGGCACCGGCTTGCTTTCGGCCGTTTGCCTTGACTCGCGCCGCACCTTCGGCTAGGGACAGCGCGCAATCGGCGTGGAGGGCTCTTCCGCGCCGCTTGCTTTTTGAACCCGCAGACTGACAAAAAGACGGCCGAACCGCTGAAGCGGTTCGTGGGCCGACCGAACAGCGAAAGGCAAAAAATGTTCGCAGTCATCAAAACGGGCGGCAAGCAGTATCGCGTCGCCGCCAACGATCTCCTGAAGATCGAAAAAGTCGAAGGCCAGGTCGGCGACATCGTCGAGATCGGCCACGTGCTCGCGCATGGCGAGGGCGAGAATGTCACGTTCGGCGCGCCGTTCGTCGACGGCGCTTTGGTCACCGCCGAAGTCGTCGAGCAGGGCAAGAACCGCACCGTCATCGCTTTCAAGAAGCGCCGCCGGCAGAATTCGCGCCGCAAGATCGGCCATCGCCAGCTGTTGACCACCGTGCGGATCGCCGAGATCCTGCTGGGCGGCGCCAAGCCGACGAAGAAGGCCGCGGCCAAGGCCGAGGCGAAGGCCGAGATTGCCGCAAAGGCTGAGATGAAGGCTGAAGCCGCGCCAAAGACCGAGGCAGAGGCTGCGCCGAAGAAGGAAGCCAAGGCAACTGAAACCGCCGCCGCGCCGCTGTTCAAAGCGCCGAAGGGCGAGCCGGATGATCTGACCGTGATCAAGGGCATCGGCCCGGTTGCGGCCGGCCAGTTGAACGAGCAGGGCATCACGACCTTCGCCCAGATCGCCAAGCTGTCGGACAAGGATATCGCCAAGATCGACGAGCATATGCCGTTCAGCGCCGACCAGATCACGGACTGGCGCGAGCAGGCCAAAGATTTGGCGAAGAAGTAAAGCGGGCCGGCGCGATCGTCGCCGGTTCGGACTTGAAACGGAACGCGAACGCGTTCATAAGACCCTTTAAGCGCCTAGCGGCGCATCGGAGTTAGTTAGATGGCACACAAGAAAGCTGGCGGTTCGTCGCGCAATGGTCGCGACTCCCATTCCAAGCGGCTCGGCGTGAAAAAATTCGGCGGCGAAGCCGTGATTCCGGGCAACATCATTATTCGTCAGCGCGGCACGACGTGGCATCCCGGCACCAATGTCGGCATTGGCACGGATCACACGCTGTTTGCGCTCGAAGCTGGCGCAGTCACCTTCAATAAAAAAGCCAATGGCCGAACCTACGTATCGGTGAACCCGATGACCAAGGCCGCGGAGTAGCCGGTTCCGCACGAGAACACCGGCACCCATCTCGGGAACCGGTGTCTGGCCAAGCCAGGAAATGGATCAGGGGAGATGGGTTTCCATCTCCCCTTTTTCTTGCCTGGAGGACTGACATGGTTGCCGAAGCGGATGACACAGACGGTGAAAGTTACGCGATAGATTGTCCGGTCCTGGTGACCGAGCGGCTGGTCCTGCGGGCGCCGCGCGAAAGTGACATCGAGCAACTGGTGGCGCTCGCCGACAATCGCCATGTCGCCGAAATGCTGGCCCGCATGCCGCACCCCTATGGCGAGGCCGAGGCACGCGCCTTCCTCGCGATGACGGCATCGCGCCGGGCCGGCATTGCCTATGCCTTGACCCTGGCCGGCACCGAAACCTTCGTCGGATGCGCCGGCCTCAACACCACCGATCGCGGGCTGGAGCTCGGCTACTGGATCGGCGAGCCATACTGGAAGCGCGGCTATGCGACGGAGGCCGCGCATGCGCTGGTCGACCTCGCCTTCCAGAGGACGTCGATCCAGGTGCTGCATGCCTCGACGCGGGTGATCAATCCGGCCTCGCGCCGGGTCATCCACAAGTGCGGCTTCCAATATGCCGGCCAGGGCATGCTGAACTCGATCGTCGCCGGCCAGGTGCCGGTCGAGCGCTACCGTCTCGATCGCAAGACCTGGACGAGCCTGCGGAACTGGGTGCATTTCTGACGGACGCTGGTCAAACCATCTCGACCCAGACCGGCAAGTGGTCCGAACCGACAGCTTGCCGGTCGACCCACAGGCGCTTCAGCGATTTGGTCAGCGAGGCGCTGGTGAAGACATAGTCGATGCGCTTGTGGCGGCTGGCGTCGTCAGGCCGCTTGGGGTCGACCCAGGTGGCGAGATCGGCGCCTGCGGCGGCAAGGCGCAGGGCGGCATCGACGGCAAGATCCGCGGTCACCGGCATGCCGAATTCGTGGTCCAGGCGGCCGGCGAATTCGACATATTCCGGCGATCCGGCCAGCATGTTGAAGTCGCCCATGACGACGAAGCCTTCGGGACAAGGCAGGTCGGGCAGGCCGACCTCGGCGACGCCCGACAGCGCGCCGCCCTCGATCGCATAGTTCAACAAGCGCCGGCGCAGAAACCGGATCTGGCTGGCGCGTTCGACCGGGCTGCGATGATCGAGATGGGTGGAATAGAAGCGGATGAAACCAATCGGCGTCTCGATCAGCGCCTCCAGCGCGCCGCGCTGGAAATTCATCACTTCGAAACTGCGGCTGCGCGGCAAGAGCAGATTGCGCGACAGATGAATTGGGGTATTCGACAGCACCATGTTGCCGAGCTGGAAGGTGGTGGTGATGGCGCGGCCGTTTTCCAGGCGCGAGCCGACATCGGCCTCGAAATTACTGCCGTAGACGGCGAAATATTCGGGCAGGGCGTCGCCGAGCTCGGCCACCATGTCGCGGCCGCCATTGTTGGGGTTGTTGCGCGAGACCTCCTGCAGCGCGATCACGTCGGCGCCGCGCACGGCATCGGCGATGCGGCCGACATCGTAGCGGCCGTCAAGACCGACGCCGTAGTGGATGTTGTAGGTTACAAGCTTCATTGCGACTCCGGCGATGTTCAGACTCGGACCATGTTCAGACTCGGGCCATGTTGATAAACAGCCTCGCCCTTCGCCCCGCCTTGGTTTAGAGCAGTGCCAAACGTTAGAGCAATGCCGCAAGGCCGTTAGCAGAAACTCAGCAATACGATGAAATTTCTCGATCAAGCCAAGGTCTATGTCCGTTCCGGCGATGGTGGTGCCGGATCGGTGTCGTTCCGGCGCGAAAAGTTCATCGAATTCGGCGGTCCCGACGGCGGCGACGGCGGCCGCGGCGGCGACGTCTGGGTGGAGGCGGTCGATGGGCTGAACACGCTGATCGATTATCGCTACCAGCAGCATTTCAAGGCCAAGACCGGCACGCACGGCATGGGCCGCAACATGACCGGCGCCAAGGGCGCCGACGTGACGCTGAAAGTGCCGGCGGGAACGCAGGTCTTTGCCGAGGACAACGACACGCTGATCTGCGACCTGACCGTCGTCGGCCAACGTTTCCTGCTGGCCAAGGGCGGCAATGGCGGCTTCGGCAACCAGCATTTCAAGACCTCGACCAACCAGGCGCCGCGCCGCGCCAATCCGGGCCAGCCGGGCGAAGAGCTCAACATCTGGCTCCGGCTCAAGCTGATCGCCGATGCCGGCCTGGTCGGCCTGCCCAATGCCGGCAAGTCGACTTTCCTCGCCGCCGTCACCGCAGCGAAGCCGAAGATCGCCGACTATCCCTTCACCACGCTGCATCCGGGCCTCGGTGTGGCCCGTATCGACGGGCGCGAGTTCGTCATCGCCGACGTTCCCGGCCTGATCGAAGGCGCGCATGAAGGCGTCGGCATCGGCGACCGATTCCTCGGACATGTCGAACGCACGCGGGTCCTCCTGCACCTCGTCTCGGCGCAGGAAGAAAATCCGGGGAAGGCCTACAAGACCGTGCGCGCCGAACTCGACGCCTATGGCCATGGGCTGGTCGAGAAGGTCGAGATCGTCGCGCTTTCCCAGGTCGACACGCTCGATGCCGACGCGCGCAAGAAGAAGGTCGCTTCGCTGAAACGCGCCGCCGGCCGCGCGCCGATGCTTTTGTCCGCCGTCACCGGCGAAGGCGTCGAGGCGGTTCTGCGCGCACTGATGACGGTCGTCGCCGAGGCGCGCGAAGCTGTCGCCGCTCCAGTCGAGACGCGCTGGAGATAGCGATGGCCGCGCAGTCGCTGAAAAAATACCGGCGCATCACCGTCAAGATCGGCTCGGCGCTGCTTGTCGACCGCACGGCGGGGCTGAAGCGCGACTGGCTGGCTTCGCTTGCCGACGACATTTCAGTGCTGGCCGAGAATGGCGCCGAGATCCTCGTCGTGTCGTCCGGCGCCATCGCGCTTGGCCGCACCATTTTGGGCCTCGGCAAGCGGGCGCTGAAGCTCGAGGAAAGCCAGGCGGCGGCGGCCGTCGGGCAGATTGCGCTGGCCGGCGCCTGGTCGGATGCGCTCGGCAAGGGCGGCCTGAAATCGGGCCAGATCCTGCTGACGCTCGGCGACACCGAAGAGCGCCGCCGTTATCTCAATGCGCGCGCGACGATCTCGACGCTGCTCAAGATGAAGGCGGTGCCGGTCATCAACGAGAACGATACGGTGGCGACCTCCGAAATCCGCTATGGCGACAATGATCGGCTGGCGGCGCGGGTGGCGACGATGATGGGCGCGGACCTTTTGGTGCTGCTCTCCGACATTGACGGGCTCTACACGGCGCCGCCGGCGCGCGACCAGCATGCCAGGTTCGTCGCTGTCGTCGACCGCATCACGCCTGACATCGAGGCGATGGCGGGTGCGGCCGCTTCGGAGTTTTCACGCGGCGGCATGCGCACCAAGCTCGACGCCGGCAAGATCGCCACCGCCGCCGGCACTGCCATGATCATCACATCAGGCACGCGGCTGTCGCCGCTGCTGGCGATCGAGCGTGGCGAGCGGGCGACGTTCTTCCGGCCGAGCGCCAATCCGGTCAAGGGCTACAAGACATGGATCGCCGGGCAGCTCGAACCGGCAGGCCGGCTGACAGTCGATGCCGGCGCCATCGGCGCGCTGCTGTCGGGCAAGTCGCTGCTGCCGGCCGGGGTCAAGCTGGTCAGCGGCAATTTCTCGCGCGGCGACACGGTGGCGATCCTGTCGCCCGAAGGCCGCGAGATCGCGCGCGGATTGGTTGCCTACGATGCCGCCGATGCCGTAAGGATCGCTGGCTTGAAAACAGCCGAGATCGAAACGGTGCTCGGCTATGAAGCGCGATCGGCGATGATCCACCGCGACGACCTTGTGGTGAGCCATTCTAATGACCAAGTACAGGCCGGCGACCAAGTACAGGCCGCTGACCAAGCGGTCGGTGACGAGGTGAATAGCGGAGGGTGAGCCATGCTGAAGCTGCATGAAAAATCCCGGGACGATACGGTGGCGCTGATGGCCGATATCGGCCGCCGCGCCCGCGCTGCCGCCCGACCGCTGGCCGTCGCCACAGCCGAGCGCAAGCACGCCGCGTTGATCGGTATGGCGCAGGCGATCCTTCGCCACGAGCAGGATATTCTCGACGCCAACGCCATCGACATCAAAAATGGCGAGCAGTCGGGGCTTTCGGCTTCTTTCATGGACCGGCTGAAGCTTGATCCCGGCCGCATCCGTGCCATGGCCGACGGCATCAGTGAAATCGCCGGGCTGCGCGATCCGGTCGGCGATGTCATTGCCGCATGGGACCGGCCGAACGGCCTGCATATCGAGCGCGTGCGCACGCCGCTCGGCGTTGTCGGCGTCATCTACGAAAGCCGGCCGAACGTGACCGCCGATGCCGGCGCGCTGTGCCTCAAGGCCGGCAATCCGGTGATCCTGCGCGGCGGCTCGGATTCGCTCAACTCCTCGGCGGCGATCCATGCCTGCCTGGTCGAAGGGCTGAAAGCGGCCAAGCTGCCGCAGGATGCCATCCAGCTGGTGCCGACCGCCGACCGCGCCGCCGTCGGCGAGATGCTGAAAGGACTTTCCTGCAATATCGACGTCATCATTCCGCGCGGCGGCAAGAACCTGGTCGAACGCGTCCAGAACGAGGCGCGGGTGCCGGTCTTCGCTCATCTCGAAGGCATCTGCCATCTCTACATCGACCGCTCGGCCGATCTCGACATGGCGGCCAGGATCGCGGTCAACGCCAAGATGCGGCGCACCGGCGTCTGCGGCGCGGCCGAGACGCTGCTGGTCGACCGCGCTGTTGCCGCCACTCATCTGGTGCCGATCCTCGGGGCGTTGCGCGCGGCAGGGTGCGAAATCCACGCCGACGCCGAGGTGCTGAAAGTGTTTGCCGACGCCCAGCCTGCGACCGACGCCGACTGGGTGAGCGAATATCTCGATGCCATCATCGCAGTAAAACTGGTCGATGGCGTTGCCGGTGCGATTGAGCACATCGAGAATTTCTCCTCGCACCACACCGAGGCGATCGTCGCCGAGAATACGAACGCCGTCGAACGGTTCTTCAACGAGATCGATTCGGCGATCCTTCTGCACAATGCCTCGACGCAATTTGCCGATGGCGGCGAATTCGGCATGGGCGCCGAAATCGGCATCGCCACCGGCAAGATGCATGCGCGCGGCCCGGTCGGTGTCGAGCAACTGACCTCGTTCAAGTACCGCGTGCGCGGGACGGGACAGGTGAGGCCTTGAGCTTATTCGCGGTTAGAGCCTGAGAGGCGTGCGCCCAGCCACCCCCCTCTGTCCTGCCGGACATCTCCCCCTCAAGGGGGGAGATTGGCTGTCGCATGGACTTTCGCCAACCTCCGGCGTCGCAGTAAGGGCGCCAGGGATGAAGCCGCCAATCTCCCCCCTAGAGGGGGAGGTGCCAAGTTTTGGAAAAGAGGGCAGGGCAGAGGGGGGTGCCTGACACATGCTATCCCCGTCCGAACAACCCGTCCCCTCTCGCTACCTTCATATGCCGCATGCCGAAAAGGGCCTGGCCGTCGGACTGTTCGGCGGCTCGTTCAATCCTGCCCATGCCGGCCATGCGCTGGTCGCCGAGATCGCGCTCAGGCGCCTGGCGCTCGATCAGTTGTGGTGGATGGTGACGCCGGGCAATCCGCTCAAGAGCGCGCGGGAACTGGCGCCGCTGGCCGAGCGGCTACGCCTGTCCGAGCAGATTGCCCGGAACCCGAAGGTCAAGGTCACCGCCTTCGAGGCGAGCCATTATGTCCGCTTCACCGCCGACACGCTGGCCCTGGTCAAGGCGCGCAACCCGGGCGTCGACTTCGTCTGGATCATGGGCGCCGATTCGCTGCGCGATTTTCATCGCTGGCAGCGCTGGCGCCAGATCGTCATGACGTTTCCGATCGCGGTGATCGATCGCCCTGGCGCGACGCTGTCGTTCCTGTCGTCGGTTGTCGCCAAGACCTTCGACTACGCGCGTGTCGACGAGGGCGACGCGCCGCGGCTCGCCCGCATGAAGGCGCCGGCCTGGACTTTCATTCACGGCCCGCGCTCGTCGCTGTCGTCGACCGCGATCCGCAAGATGGCGCAGGGATAGGAGTCTCTTTCTCCTTCTCCCCTTGTGGGAGAAGGTGGCCGAGCGAAGCTCGGTCGGATGAGGGGTGCTGGAAGGATCGCTACCTTGAAGACCTAAGCACTTACGGCGATGTCGCATTTGCGGCTGCCTTTCCTCGGTTCGTGAGCGATCCTGCGCGGGCATGGCGATTCTCGAGCGAAACCAGACCAGACGCGACCCGGCACAGGGCAGCCCGCCGGCCCCGGCGATCGCCATCGCCAGCGTCGTCCTGTCGATGGCGCTGGTAGCGGTCGGCAACGGACTGATGTTCGCCTATATCCCGGTCCGGCTCGGTGCCGAAGGCTTCGATCCGACCTGGGCCGGGCTGATCGTCACCGGCCTCTCGGCCGGCGGCCTGGCAGGCTGCATCCTGACCGGTCCGCTGGTACGACGCGTCGGCCATGCGCGCGCATTCATGGTGCTGTCGGCGTTGATCGTGCTGTCGAACGCCGCCGTCGGGGCCGGACCGCACCCGCTGTCGTGGATCGCGGCACGCGCGCTCTACGGCTTTGCCATATGCGGCCTGTTCATCGTTGCGCAGAGCTGGCTGAACGACGTCATCGCCAACGCCATACGCGGCAGGGTCATGGCCTTCTTCTACGTCGCCTATGTCGCCGGGCTCGGTGTCGGCTACTCCACACTGGCGCTGATCGACATAAGCGCTGCGGACGCGCCGCTGGTCGGCATCGCCTTCACCGCGCTGTCGATCCTCCCCGTCGGGTTGACGCGGCTTGCCCAGCCGCCGCCGCCGCAGGCGGCGTCGGTGGCGCTTGGCCGGGCCTGGCGGATTTCGCCGGTCGGCGTCGCCGGCATGCTTGCCGTCGGCGGCCTGTCGATGACGATTTCAGGCTTTGCGCCGATCCATGCCACGGCCAAGGGCTACAGCCAGGCCGATGTGGCACTGCTTTTGTCGGCGATGCCGATCGGCACATTGATCCTGCAGATCCCGCTCGGCTGGATTTCCGACCGCACCGATCGCCGCTTTGTGCTGGTCGCCGCTTCGGCGCTTGCCATGGTGGCGGGCCTGTTCGCGCTGGGCTTCGATGGTGGTGCGCTGGCGGCGCTGGTCGTCATCTATGTGGTCTGGGCCGGCGCGTCGGAATCGATCTATTCGCTGGCCAGCGCCCATGCCGCCGACCGCGCCGGCAAGGACGACATGGTGGCGCTGTCCAGTTCACTGCTGTTCGCGTGGTCGCTGTCCGGCTTCATCGTGCCCGGCATCGTGACCGGGCTTTCCGCTGTCTATGGAACGCAGGCCTTCATCCATGTGGCCGTCGTCATTGCCACCGTTTTTTGCCTGTTCGTGCTGTGGCGCGTCGTGGCGATGTCGCCTGTTCCCGCCGCCGAGACCGGCAATTTCGCGCCGATGACGGCGCAGGCACCGCTGCCGGTGGAGCTGGCCTTCGCCCCTGAGGAACAGCGCGGTCGCTCCGACGATTGAAGTCCGTACTCAATCGGCTACAGGTTGAGGCTCTAAAGCGCGTTCGCGCCTTGGCTTCTTTTTTATGCATGTCGTTATCGCAAAACCGCCGCGCGCTTGCGCGACATGCATTAGTGCAGATGCCTGAGCTTGTCAGGGTTCCGCACGACATGGATCGCCGCAATCTTGCATCGCACCAAGCGCCTTCATATTGCCGCTGCGCGAGGCGGCATAAAAAGCTTCGGCAAGCTCAAGGCCATGTTGTTTTTCCACCCGAAAGCGAGGGCGCGCCTCGCGCACGTGGCTGCGCGCACGGGCAGCGAGCTGGCGACAAGCCGCGGGGTCGCGCTGGATAGCGGCTGCGACCTCCCCAAACTCCAGCCCGAACACATTCGTGCAGCAGAAAAGCCGCGCGCTCGTTCCGGCTATTGCCTTGTGGCCGAGGCTTCCTGCCGCGGTGCTTCCGGTGGTGGCGCGGGTATAGAAATGCCTTCGCTGTCGAAGACCTGCTTGGCGCGTTTGGTGAGATCGATCTGGGTCGCGAAGAAATCGGCAGCCGAGGTCCAGTAGCGCAAGGTTATGGCGACGTTGCTGTCGCCGACGGTCGCCACAAAGGCAATCGGCGCCGGCTCCCGCCTGACGCGTCGCTCCATGGCGGCGACGCCCAGCATGGTCTTTTGAGCGAGATCGATATCGTTCCACGAGCCGATGGTCAGGGTGATATCGGCGCGGCGGACGCCGTTGCGTGTAAAATTGCGGACGGGCTGGTTCCACAGCGTCGAATTGGGAGCGAGCACGTAAACGCCTTCGACCGTTCGCAGCGTGGTGGCGAACAGCCCGATTTCCTCGATGGTCCCGGAAATGGCCCCGACCTCGACATATTCGCCGATGCGGAATGGCCGCAGCGCCAGCAGCATGATGCCGGCGGCAATGTTTTGCAGCGTGCCCTGCAGCGCCAGGCCGATGGCTAGGCCGATGGCGCCAATGGCGGCAATGATCGAGGTCGTCTGGACGCCGAACTGGCCGAGCACCATGACGACGACGAGGATCAGTATGGCGTAGCGGACGATCCGCGAGAAGAAGTGGCGCAGCGTCGTGTCGAAGCCATGGATATGGCCGAGGCCGGCGTAGATCGAGCGCTGGGCAAGGCCGGCGACGATATAGCCGAGAACCAGCAGGATGACGGCGCCAATGGCCGAGAACGAGTACGAGACGATCAGAGCGCTGAGCTGCGCAAGGCCGGACTGCACGGTGAGGAGAGCGTTCTGAGGGTCGACAGGCATGAGGGGGATCCGATTGGTCAATGCGCCGATAACCCTCGCCGGGCGGCAAGAGTTCCGATTTTTCTTCAACAGCGGAACCGGAAGAACGGTTCTTCGTTGGCTACGGTAGGGCTGCCGTCTTGAAACTGCAACGCAACTCTGCCTATCTAAGGGGTGTCACCTGCTTTGAAGGGTGATTTGGTTGTTCTTGCTGCGAAAGGAAATACACTGAGAACAGCACTTTGGAAGAAGGCCGACATCGTGCCTTCGCCGGCCGGGATCAGCGTAAACGACGCCGTGTCTCGCGCCATCAAGACAGTCCTTGCCAGTCTGGAAGACTCCAAGGCCGAAAACATCGTCTCAATCGACATTCAGGGAAAATCGAGCCTCGGTGACTATATGGTCATCGCGTCCGGCCGATCGCACCGTCATGTCTCGGCTGTCGCCGATCATCTCCTCAAGGCGCTCAAGGATGCCGGGCTCGGCACGGCGCGCGTCGAGGGATTGGCCGGCGCCGACTGGGTCCTGATCGATTCGGGCGACATCATCGTCCATGTCTTCCGCCCCGAAGTCCGCGACTTCTACAATCTTGAAAAGATGTGGCAGGCGCCGGACCTCGAGGAAGAGACCCTCCACTGAGCCGTATTGGTTGATGCATGTCGTTCCCAAACCGGTGACCACTTTTGGTGACATGCATTAGCGGCTCTTCGAGGCAGGGATGAAAATCACCGTTCATGCCGTGGGCCGGATGAAAGCCGGCCCCGAGAAGCTGCTCGCCGAGCGGTATTTCGAGCGCTTCGCCAGGAGCGGGCAGGCCGTGGGCCTCGAATTCTCAGGGGTCGTCGAGATCCCGGAGGGCCGCGCCCAGACCGCCAACGAGCGTCGCCGCGAAGAGGGCCAGAAACTGCAGGCGCAGTTGCAGCCTGGTGCCGCGCTGATGCTGCTCGACGAACGCGGCAAGAGTTTTTCTTCCGAGGATTTCGCCGGGCGCATCGGGCTGCTGCGTGATAGCGGCCGCAAGGCGCTGGTCATCGCCATCGGCGGCGCCGACGGTCACGACCAGTCGCTGCGCGACCAGGCCGACCTGATGGTGTCGTTCGGCGCGCCGACATGGCCGCACCAACTGGTCCGTGTCATGTTGGGCGAGCAGCTTTACCGGGCGGCCACAATCCTGTCCGGCCATCCCTATCATCGCTCGTGAGCCGTTGCAGATTCGACCGAAACCGGTGGATTGGCGTGAGCCGCCCGGATTTTCGCCTCAATGCGTCACGACGCTGTTTTCGGTCGGCGGGCTCTCGAACATGGTTGATTGTTCGTTAACGAAGCCACGCATAGAGTCGGGCTTCAATGGCTGAAGGTTGGAAATCGCGAACGGGCTTTTGGCGCGCAGGCTGCGGCTTGGCAGCGGCGGTGCTTATGCTGTCGCTCGGTGCCGCGCGGGCGCAGAGCAGGCTCGACATGGCGCCCGACCCGGACCAGAGCCGCGCCGAATACGAACGGATATCGCAGGAGATCACACTGTCGTCGGAGCGGCTGGCCAAGCTCGCCGCCGACATGGCGACGGTCAAGAAGGACCATGCCTCGATCACCGCGGCGCTGATCCAGTCGGCGATGACCGAGCAGAAACTCGGCCAGGACATCGAGGACATCGGTGCCAAGCTGGAAGGGCTGAAGGGCGACGAGCAGAAAATCCGTGCCTCACTGGCCGCCAGACGCGACGTTCTGGCCGAGGTGCTGGCCGCGCTGCAGCGCATGGGGCTCAATCCGCCGCCGGCCATCCTGGTCAAGCCGGAGGACGCGCTGTCGTCGGTGCGCAGCGCCATTCTGCTCGGCGCCGTAGTGCCGGAACTGCGCCAGCAGACCGAGATATTGCTGGCGGAACTCAAGGAGCAGTCACGGGTGACGGCCTCGATCGAGGCGGAGCGGGCGCGGCTGACGGCGGCAGTCGCCGAGCAGACGGCGGAAAAGAAGCGGCTCGGCATGCTGCTCGAAGCCAAGCAGAAGCTTGAGGCCGAGACGCAAACGGCCCTGGCGGCGGAAAAGCAGCGATCCGCAGCACTGGCGGCCAAGGCCGGCAGCCTGAAGGAACTGATCGCCTCGCTCGAGGCCGACAAGGCCCGCAAGGCTGCGGACGCGGCGAAGGCAGCCGAGCAGAAGGCCGCCGAACAGAAAGCCGCGGAGCAGAAGGCAGCGGGTGCCGACAAGGCCCCGGCACTGGGGGCTCCGGCGCAGACGGCTCCGGCACAGAAGGCCCCGGAACAGACGGAACTGGCGGCCCTGCCGGTGCCGGAAGCCAACCGGCTCACCGCCGCTGCGCCGTTTTCGGCGCTTCAGGGGCAGATCGCGTTGCCGGTCACCGGCAAGATCAAGCGGCGGTTCGGGGCCAGCGACGGTAACGGCGCAGTGATGCTCGGTGACATGGTTGCGACACAATCGGGAGCCATCGTCACCGCGCCGGCGGACGGAAATGTACTTTATGCGGGACCTTTTCGCTCTTATGGTCAACTCTTGATCCTGAACGCAGGTGACGGCTATCATGTCGTTCTCGCGGGGATGAGCAGAATCAGCGTCGCGTCTGGCCAGTCGGTGCTCGCAGGAGAGCCGATCGGCGCGATGGGAGAGGCCCGGGTGGCGAGCACCTCGGCATCGAAGAATGGAAATGCCACGCCGGAACTCTATGTTGAGTTCCGCAAGGATGGAAAACCCGTCGATCCGACCCCATGGTGGGCGGACCGTTTGTCTGGAAGGACGTGAGATGATGCGGAAACTGTCGCTTCTGTTTGCCGGTGCGCTGATGGGCGCATCCGCGATGAGCCTGGTCTATGGCGCGCCCGGCTCGACGGCGAACGCTGCGGGCTCCGAGACCTATAAGCAACTGGCGATCTTCGGTGATATTTTCGAGCGGGTGCGGGCGCAATATGTGACGCCGCCCGACGACAAGTCGCTGGTCGAAAACGCCATCAACGGCATGCTTACCTCGCTCGACCCGCACTCCTCCTATATGAACGCCGAAGAGGCGCAGGACATGCGCGTGCAGACCAAGGGCGAGTTCGGCGGCCTCGGCATCGAGGTCACCATGGAGAACGACCTGGTCAAGGTGATCACGCCGATCGACGATACGCCGGCTGCCAAGGCGGGCGTGCTTGCCGGCGACTATATTGCCAAGATCGACGGCGAGGAGGTTCGCGGCCTGAGCCTCAACGATGCGGTCGAGAAGATGCGCGGGCTGGTCAACACGCCGATCAAGCTCACCATCCTGCGTCAGGGCGCCGACAAGCCGATTGAACTGACGGTGGTGCGCGACATCATCAAGGTCAAGGCGGTCAAGTTCCGGGTCGAGAACGACATCGGCTACATCAAGATCACCTCCTTCACCGAAAAGACCCATGATGATCTCGAGAGCGCCATCGAAACCATCGAGAAGCAGGTGCCGAAGGAAAAGCTCAAGGGCTACGTGCTCGATCTGCGCCTCAATCCGGGCGGGCTGCTCGATCAGGCGGTGAGCGTGTCCGACGCCTTCCTCAACCGTGGCGAGATCGTCTCGACGCGCGGCCGCGATCCGAAGGACGTCACCCGCTTCGACGCGCGGCCGGGCGATGATATCGACGGCAAGCCGCTGGTCGTGCTCGTCAATGGCGGCTCGGCCAGTGCGTCCGAAATCGTCGCCGGCGCGCTGCAGGATTTGCGCCGCGCCACGGTCGTCGGCACGCAGTCGTTCGGCAAGGGTTCGGTGCAGACCATCGTCCCGCTCGGCGAGAACGGCGCGCTGCGCCTGACAACGGCGCTCTATTACACGCCGTCCGGCAAGTCGATCCAGGGCAAGGGCATCACGCCCGACATCAAGGTCGACCAGCCGTTGCCGCCGGACCTGCAGGGCAGGGACCTGACGCGCGGCGAGTCGGACCTGAAGGGCCACATCAAGGGCAGCGAGGAGGGCGATGCCGGTTCAGGCTCGGCAGCCTACGTGCCGCCGGAGCCGAAGGACGATCTGCAACTCATCTTCGCCCAGCAGTTGCTGCGCGGCGAGAAGACCGATCCGGCGTTCCCGCCGAATCCGGACAAGGCTGTGCTGAACCAGTAGGTGCCGTGCTGAACCAGTAAAAGTCGATCAGCCGGACAACAGGTCTGGCTGCCTGATCGAAGCGATGTAATGCTGCCGGGGCTGCAAGGCCTCGGCAGTTTGATTCGGGGACCGCGGCTGGGGATGCGGCTTGGCTGACATCGGTAGTGACATCGAACGCCCACTCGGGCAGGCCGTCCGGCCGCCGCGCGCGGCCCGCAGGATCAGCGCTGGCGTGGTCGCGGCCACTGTCGTGGCGCTGGCCGTGATCGGCGTCTCCGGGGCGATTGCGCTGCGTGAAAGGCCGTTTCGAAAGCCGGAAGAAGTCGCCGTTTCGACGCCGAAGGCGACAGCCGTGGTCGAACCCGCAGCGCCGGTCACTGAACCGGCGCCGAAGGCCGAAGCAGCGTCCAAGGCGAGCATACCCAAGACGGGCGGGTCCAAGGCAAGCGGATCCAAGACGGGCGGGCCGCAGATCATCCACATGCAGACCGAAGCGGGCGACGGTCCGCCCGGGGCCATCGTCATCCACGACCCTTCGACGACCGGCCAGAACCTGAGGATCGCGCATATTCCCGACAGGGCACTGGTCGAGTCTGGCGAAACCGGTCCATTGCCGGTTCGTGCTGCCGACGGCAGGCGGCCGTTCGATGTCTATGCGCGACCATGGTCCGGCGCGCGCGGTGCGCGCGTGGCGATCGTCATCGGCGGGCTTGCCGTGTCACAGACCGGCACGCAGGCTGCCATCGCCAAGCTGCCGGCCGAAGTGACGCTGGGCTTCGCGCCGCAGGGCAACAGCATCGGCCGCTGGATGCAGGCGGCGCGGCAGAGCGGCCATGAGATCGTCATGCAGGTGCCGCTCGAACCGTTCGATTATCCGAATGTCAATCCCGGCCGCAACACGCTGACGGTCGTGGCGACACCCGACGAGAATTTGGAGAATTTGCGCTGGGCGCTGTCGCGGACGACCAATTACACCGGCGTCATGAACTATATGGGCGCTCGTTTTTCGGCCGATGCGGCGGCGATGGGGCCACTGATGGCCGAGCTTGGCAGGCGCGGCCTGGCCTATGTCGACGACGGTTCGTCGGCACGCAGCCTGGCGCCCGAACTGGCGTTGAAGAACGGTGTGCCGTTCGCCGCCGGCGACACGTCGATCGACGCCGTGCGTGACCGCGGCGCCATATTGAAGAAGCTGGACGAACTGGAAGCAACCGCGCGGGCGAAAGGCTTTGCCGTCGGCATCGGCTCGGCCTTCGACCTGACGGTCGACACCGTGTCGTCCTGGGTGATCGAGGCCAAGAAGCGCGGCATCGAGATCGTGCCGATTTCGGCAGTGGCGGTGGATCCGGAAAAAGGTTGAGCATGGCGAAGAAAAAACCGGTCGACCCCGAGACGCTGCCCTATCGTCGCTGCGTCGGAGCGATGGTCCTCAACGGAGACCGGCTGGTCTGGGTCGGGCATCGCATTGCCGAGCCGGACAGCGAATTCGCCGGCACGACGCAGCTCTGGCAGATGCCGCAGGGCGGCATCGACAAGGGCGAAGAGCCGCTGCAGGCGGCACAGCGGGAACTCTACGAAGAAACCGGCATGCGCAGCGTCTCGTTGCTGGATGAGGCGCCGAACTGGATATTTTACGACCTGCCGGCCCATCTGGTCGGCGTCGCCTTCAAGGGAAAGTATCGTGGCCAGACGCAAAAATGGTTCGCCTTCCGCTTTCACGGCGATTTGAGCGAGATTGAAATCAATCCCCCGCCGGGCGGCCACACCGCCGAGTTCGACAGATGGGCCTGGCGGCCAATGGAGGAATTGCCCGACCTGATCGTTCCGTTCAAGCGTCAGGTCTATGAGGACGTGGTTGCGGCATTCCGGCATCTGGTTGCATAGGCCTGGCGCAAGCCGCGCTCGCGCCGACCACGGTTGCCGCGTCGGCGCGGTGGCCTTATTGATGGCCGATCCGCTGCAGACGGGATTGGCATGAACGGCACTTCCAAAAAATCTCTTTCTGAAAGGGCCGTCAAAGCCGCGCCGATCAGCGAAGCGGCGGCCGGCGCCATATTGACCGTCGATCTCAGCGCCATCCGCGAAAATTACCGGCGGCTCAAGGCGCGGTTGGGCGGTGTCGGCTGCGCCGGTGTCGTCAAGGCCGACGGCTACGGGCTCGGCGGGCCGCAGGTGGCCGCGGCGCTGGCGGCCGAAGGCTGCGCCGTTTTTTTTGTCGCGCATCTGGCCGAGGGTGCCTTGCTGCGCCAGGCGCTCGGCGCACGGGCGGCGATCTATGTGCTGAACGGCATTCAGCCGGGCGCCGAAAGCGAAGCCGTCGCAGCGGAGCTGGGCCTGGTCATCAACAGCGCCGGCCAGCTCGCCGCCTGGCGCGCGGCGGCGCAGCGGGCCGGCCACAAGCTCAAGGCTGCAATCCAGGTCGACAGCGGCATGTCGCGGCTCGGCATGGCGGCAGCCGAGGTGGAGGCCGTCGCTGCCGACCCGCAGGCTTTCGATGGTATCGACGTCACCATCGTGATGAGCCATCTCGCTCGCGCCGACGAGCCCGAACATCCGGCCAACGAGCAGCAGCGGCTGGAATTCGAGCGGTTGCGCAAGGTGCTGCCAAAGGCGCCGGCCTCGCTCGCCAATTCCTCCGGCATCTTTCTTGGGCAGTCCTTTCACTACGACCTCGCCCGGTCCGGTGCGGCGCTCTACGGCATCAATCCGACGCCAGCGGTGGAAAATCCGATGCTGCCAGTGGTGCGGCTTCAAGCAAAAATCATCCAGACGCGCAGCCTCGAGAGGGGAGCCGGCGTCGGCTATGGCCATATTTTTCACGTCACCGATTCGCTGATCGCCGCAACGATCTCGCTTGGCTATGCCGATGGCTGGCATCGACGTGCGACCTCGGCCGCCTGGTTCGAAAATGTGCGCTTGCCGTTCCTGGGCCGTGTGTCGATGGATTCGATCGTCCTCGACATTTCGGCCCTGCCGCCCGGCAGGCTGAAGGCGGGCGACCTCGTCGAACTGATTGGCCCGTCGCAGACGGTCGACCAGGCGGCCGGCCATGCTGGCACCATCGGCTATGAAATCCTGACCAGCCTCGGGCACCGCTTTCACCGGCGCTATGTGAATGGATAGCGCGCGGGCTTTTTTTAGGCATGTCGTCGTCCCAAAACCTTCTGCGTAGGGGCGACATGCTTGGGCACTTGGCGGACGCGGTAAAATCCGGCAGACAGAAAGCCACGATGCCGCCCGCTGACAAGACATCGTTCTGGAGAGCTATGCGATGAAGATCTGCGTGCTGGGCGGCGGCGTCATCGGGGTCACCACTGCTTATTACCTGGCCGAGGCCGGCCATGAAGTGACGGTGATCGACCGCCAGAAGGGCCCGGGGCTGGAAACCAGCTTTGCCAATGCCGGCGAGATCTCGCCAGGCTACGCCTCGCCCTGGGCCGGTCCCGGCGTCCCGCTGAAGGCGATCAAATGGCTGCTGATGAAGCATGGCCCGCTGGTGGTACGGCCGACCCTCGATCCACATATGTGGGTATGGCTGGTCAGGATGCTGCGCAACTGCACGGCCGAGCGCTATGCAGTCAACAAGGCGCGCATGGTGCCTTTGGCCGAATACAGCCGCGACACGCTGAAAGCGCTGCGCGAGGCGACCGGCATCGCCTATGACGAGCGCAGCAAGGGGACGCTGCAGCTTTTTCGCACGCAACAGCAGTTCGACGGCACAGCCGGCGATGTCGAGGTGCTGAAGACATATGGCGTTCCCTACGAGATCCTCGATCCCGACGGCTGCATCGCGGCCGAGCCGGGCTTGGCAGGGATCCGTGAAAAGTTCGTCGGCGGCCTGCGGCTGCCGGGCGACGAGACCGGTGACTGCAAGATGTTCACTGACCGTCTGGCAGAGCTCTGCGCAGCGCGCGGCGTCACCTTCGAGTACGACACGTCGATCAGGCGCATCGTGCGCAAGCGCAACCAGATCGCCAACATCACTACGAGAAAGGGATGGAAGGCCGCCGACGCCTATGTGATGGCGATGGGCAGCTATTCGGCCAAGTTCATGCGCAGCCTGAAACGACCCATCCCGGTCTATCCGGTCAAGGGCTATTCGATCACCGTGCCGATCAAGGATGCTGCCGCAGCACCGGTCTCGACGGTGATGGACGAGACGTACAAGGTGGCGATCACCAGGCTCGGCGATCGCATCCGGGTCGGTGGCACCGCGGAGATTTCCGGCTTTGACCTGACGCTGAATGAATCGCGGCGGCGCACGCTCGAACATTCGCTCGGCGACCTTTTTCCAGGCAGCGGCGACATGCGGTCGGCGACCTTCTGGTGCGGGTTGCGGCCGATGACGCCGGACGGACCGCCGCTGATCGGCCGCACCGAGTTTTCCAACCTCTATCTCAACACCGGCCACGGCACGCTCGGCTGGACCATGGCCTGCGGCTCGGCCAAGGTCCTCGCCGACATCATTTCCAGCCGGGTGCCGGACATCGATGTCCGCGATCTCGGACCGGAGCGATACCAGCGGTAGGATCGGAAGGATTCTTCATGCATTTGAGCGGAGGAACTTGCCGCGTGACTCGGGATCAGTCTCCAGCACACCTCGCCGCGTCAGAGAAAATATCGTCAGACGAACAGGCTCCGCTCCCGTTCCACCGCCCTGGTGATGAAGCTCGCGACGATCTGGACGCGGCGCAGCGGCCTGACCGATTCGTGATAGACCAGCCAGTAGGCGCGGCGAATGGGCGCGACGATGTCGACGGCCACCAGTTCCGGCATCGAGTGGGCGACAAAAGTGTGCAGGATGCCGATGCCGGCGCCGGAGCGCACCGCTTCGGCTTGGCCGAGCGCCGAGGAGATGGCGAAGCTCGTGCGCCAGTCGGCACTGAACTCGGCCGCATAGTCGAGCGAGGGGCTGACGATGAGGTCCGGCACATAGCCGATCAGCGTGTGTCGGCCAAGCTCGGCCGGCGTCTGCGGCAGGCCATGCGCGTCGGCATAGGCGCGGGACGCGAACAGGCCGAGCGTGTAATCGACCAGCTTTCCCGCCACCAGCCTGCCTTCGGTCGGCCGCTCCACGGTGATGGCGATGTCGGCCTCGCGCCTGGACAACGAGAAGGAACGCGGCACCGGCACCAGCTGGATGGTGAGTTCGCGGTGAAGCGCCGTCAGTGCGCCGAGGCGTTTGGCCAGGAAGGCGACGCCGAAACCATCTGGTGCGCCGATGCGCACGGTGCCGGAGACGTCGTCGCCTTCGCCCGCCACGGTCGAGCGCGCGGCGATCATGTCGCCTTCCATGCGCTCGGCGATGTCGAGGAAGCGCTCGCCCGCCGGCGTCAGCTCGCTGCCGGTAGTTAGCCGGCGAAAGAGTTTTGTGCGCAGCGCATCCTCGAGCGCGGCGACGCGGCGCGAGACAGTGGCGTGGTTCAGCTCCAGCCGCTTGGCCGCGCCAAGTATCTGGCCGGCACGCGCCACCGCAAGAAAGATGCGGACGTCATCCCAGTTCATGAGGAGGGTCCGGATGACAATCGTCGACGTTGCGTTCCGTGGCACCCCCCTCTGTCCTGCCGGACATCTCCCCCTCAAGGGGGGAGATTGGCAGCTCCGCTGACGGCTCTTCCTTAACAGCGTCGATGTTTGGCGAAGGCAAAGATGACAGCGCAATCTCCCCCCTAGAGGGGGAGATGTCCGGTAGGACAGAGGGGGGCGCGAAGGAACTCAACCTGTCATTCCTTGAGGTGGCACTATCATTTGCGGGAATTGATGCTCCTCAGTCAAGCGCACTCTATTTGCCGCACAACGGTTGCGTTTCCGCTCACGTTGCCATCGGCGGCGCAAAGGCGGACAATGCCGCATCACAAATACAGGGAGAGAAACCATGATCGACTACGGTCATTTCATCGGCGGCAAGCGTGTCGCTGGAACCAGCGGCCGCAAGCAGGACGTCATGCAGCCGATGGACGGCACGGTGCGCGGCACCGTGGCGCTGGCTTCGCAGGCGGAACTGCGCGCGGCGGTGGAAAACGCCAAGGCGGCGCAGCCCGGCTGGGCGGCGACCAATCCGCAGCGGCGCGTGCGCGTCCTGATGAAGTTCCTCGAACTGGTCGCCCGGGAGTATGATGCGCTGGCCGACATTCTGGCGCGCGAGCACGGCAAGACCATCGCTGACGCCAAGGGCGACATCCAGCGCGGCCTGGAAGTGGTCGAGGTTTGCATCGGCGCGCCGCACATGATGAAGGGCGAGTTCACCGACGGCGCCGGCCCCGGCATCGACGTCTATTCGATGCGCCAGCCGCTCGGCGTCGTTGCCGGCATCACGCCGTTCAATTTTCCGGCGATGATCCCATTGTGGAAGATCGCGCCGGCCATCGCTTGCGGCAACGCCTTCATCCTGAAGCCTTCGGAGCGCGACCCAGGCGTGCCGATGCGCATCGCCGAACTGTTCATCGAGGCCGGCCTGCCAGCCGGCATCCTCAACGTCGTCAACGGCGACAAGGAGGCGGTCGACGCCATCCTCGATGATCCCGACATCAAGGCCATCGGCTTCGTCGGCTCGACGCCGATCGCCCAGTACATCTATTCGCGCGGCTGCGCGGCCGGCAAGCGCGTGCAGTGCTTCGGCGGCGCCAAGAACCACATGATCATCATGCCCGACGCCGACATGGACCAGACCGTCGACGCGCTGATCGGCGCCGGCTACGGCTCGGCCGGCGAGCGCTGCATGGCGATCTCGGTGGCGGTCCCGGTCGGCAACGATACCGCCAACCGGCTGATGGAAAAGCTGGTGCCGCGCGTCGAAAGCCTGAAGGTCGGCCCATCGACGGATTCGTCCGCCGATTTCGGCCCGCTGGTGACGGCGCAGGCGCTGGAGCGGGTCAAGGGCTATGTCGACATCGGCGTCAGGGAAGGCGCCAGGCTGGTCGTCGACGGGCGCGGCTTTTCCATGCAGGGCTATGAGAACGGCTACTATATGGGCGGCTGCCTGTTCGACAACGTGACCGCCGATATGCGCATCTACAAGGAAGAGATTTTTGGGCCGGTGCTCTCCGTGGTGCGCGCGCCGACCTACGAGAACGCGATCAAGCTCGCCAACGATCACGAAATGGGCAACGGCGTCGCCATCTTCACCCGCGACGGCGATGCGGCCCGCGATTTCGCCTCGAGGGTCCAGGTCGGCATGGTCGGTATCAACGTGCCGATCCCGGTGCCGATCGCCTACTATACGTTCGGCGGCTGGAAAGCGTCTTCCTTCGGCGACCTCAACCAGCACGGACCGGACGCATTCCGGTTCTACACCAAGACCAAGACGGTGACCTCGCGCTGGCCGTCCGGCGTGAAGGACGGCGCCGAATTCGTCATCCCGACGATGAATTAGCCGGACGGTTGCTTGTCTGCGCGTCCTCGCCTTCGGCTGCGGGCGCGCGGGCAGGCGTGAAGGACGGCGCCGAATTCGTCATCCCGACGATGAACTAGCCAGTCGACAAAGAGCTCCAGATTTTATGATTGAAGACGAAAAAGGCCCGGCCAGAAACCGGGCCTTTTTGCTGACCGGTCGCGGCCGCGTGTATGCCTGAACGCTAATGTGATGGAACCAGGCGGACAGCAGAAGCCTTAACTTGCAATCCTGCCGCGAAGGAGACGCGGCAGATCGACCAACGGCGCTGGCGACAGCTTCGGGGGCTATTGCCGGCGCAAGGAGGTGTGAGATGACACGTCTCATGGTGTCGATACTTGGCGCGGCGGCTGCCGCGTTTTCCGCGGCCCCGGCAACAGCGGCCGAACAATGCGCGCCACGAGCCGACATGATCAGGGCGCTCGGCGAGAAGTTCCAGGAAAATCCAACCGCGCTCGGCGTCGTCAATCCGAATGTGATTGTTGAAGTCTTCGTTTCCGACCAAGGCACCTGGACCATCCTCGCCAGCGACACACGCGGTCAAAGCTGCGTGGTTTCGGTGGGTGAAGGCTGGGAGAGCGCGGTGAAGACAGCGGCGCTGCCAGGGACCTGAGCCGCCTAGCGGGTGGCAGCCGCCTTAGCATAGCCGCGCGCGCGCAGGCCTCGGTTCTCGGCGACGACCATGAAACGGATCCACAGGCGCCCCGAGCGGGCGCCTGCTTGCGCTTTTTTGTTGCCGACACCATATATGGAACATAGTGGGAACATTTTGAATCGTCCCCGCTGATGACAGACCGGAACACGGAAAGGAACGACGCGATGATGATGACGTCGGGACCGGCCTGGATCGTTCCGGCAAAATGAGGGCTCTTCCTTTGCCGGACGTGATGGCAAAGGAGATGCCCTATGGCGCGCAAATCGCTGTTGGTTGGGTTGAAAACCCTCATTCTTGCTGGCGCATTGGCGGTGGGTACGAACGCCGCAAGCGCCCAATATCAATACTGCGTTGAACATCGCGATCTCGTCGCCCACCTGAGCGAGCAGTTCCAGGAAAGACAGTTTGCTTTCGGGCTGATCGGTCAGATGGCGATTGTGGAAGTCTATGTCGCCGACAGCGGAAGCTGGACGATCATCGTCACCGACGTCGCCGGCAGAAGCTGCATCGTCGCGGCCGGCGAACATTGGGAAAACGTGGTGATCCCGACCGACCAGGACGCATGACGAATTGAGCGATGCTCAGCGCCTGTGGGCGGAACTCAAAGAGCCTGCCGAAGCTTGCTGCCGATCTCTATCGCGTAGCGGCCGCCGCGGCATGACCGCGCAGCAGCGCCATCAGGCGCTTGGCATCCTTGGCGGCGGCGTCTTCATCGCCGTCGAGGATCGAGCGGATCAGCGCGACATGGTGCTCGGCCGATTCGGCAAGCCCGGTATCGGCCTTGTAGCGGAACCAGAAGCGGCGGCTGTGGGTCTGCAACGGGGCCGCCAGCCGCGCGGCGAAGGGATTGTCGGCCGCCAGCGCCAGCGCCTCGTCGAGCGCCTTGTCGGCCTGAATGAAGGCCAGCACATTGCCCGATATCACCGCCCTCTGCATGGCCAGTGCCGCGTCGTGAAACAAGTCGGCGGCCTCGCGGGTGACGAAGCGGGCGGCCGAGCGGGCAAGAACCACCTCGACGCCACGCCGCGCATCGAGAACGCGCAACCAGTCGCCGGGATGCAGCGGGGCAATGGCGATGCCGGCACGCGGCCGGACATCCAGCAGTCCCTCCCATGCCAGCCGCTGGATCGCCTCGCGCACCGGCGTGCGGCCGAGCCCCAGCCTGTCGATCAGCGCGCCTTCGGTGATGAAGCTTGCAGGCACCAGTTCGAGCGTCACGATCATGTGCTCGAGCACGCGGTAGGCTTTCGCCGCCACTGGCTCGAATGCTGGGCTTGATTCATTGAATATCAACGGCGGGCTCCTGATATATTTTTGGTATATCATAGCAAAATCCGTGTTGACAGTCCGTTTCCTAATAAATATACGACTGATATATCAGATGGAGCGACCGCTATGTGGACCGGAGTTTTCCCCGCCGTCACGACCAAATTCACTGAGGACGACAGCCTCGACCACGCCGAGATGGAGCGCTGCTTTGCGCTGCAGATGGAGGCTGGCTGCGACGGCATCATCGTCTGCGGCTCGCTCGGCGAGGGGCCGATGCTCTCGCATGACGAGAAGATCGACGTGCTGAAGACCGCGCAGAAGATCGCCGGCAACAAGCCGGTTCTGCTGACTGTCAACGAAGCCGGCACCCGCGAGGCGGTGGCGATCGCGCGCCGCGCCGCCAGAGAGGGCGCAAACGGGCTGATGGTGGTGCCGAGCCCGATCTACCACACCAATGCGGAGGAGACGGTCGCCGCGCTGCGCGCCGTCGCCGAGGCCGGCGACCTGCCGGTGATGATTTATTCCAACCGGCTTGCCTATCGCGTCGACGTCACCGTCGATCAGATGGAGGAACTGGCGAAGGACAAGCGCTTCGTCGCCATCAAGGAATCCTCCGACGACATCCGCCGTTCGACCGAAATCATCAACCGCTTCGGCGACCGCTACGATTTGTTCACCGGCGTCGACAATCTGGCGTTCGAGGCGCTGTCGGTCGGCGCCATCGGCTGGGTGGCGGGGCTGGTCACCGCGTTCCCGCGCGAGACGGTCGCGATCTACCAATTGATGAAGCAGGGCCGCCGCGAGGAGGCGCTGACAATCTACCGCTGGTTCCGGCCGCTGCTCGACCTCGACGTGTCGACCTATCTGGTGCAGAACATCAAGCTCGCCGAAGTCCTGGCGATCAACACCAACGACCGCGTGCGCATGCCGCGCCAGCCGCTGTCGGGCGAGCGCCGCAAGATGGTCGAGAAGATCGTCCGGGATGCGCTGGCGGCGCGGCCGGAGCTGCCGAGGTTTTGAGGCAGGCTCTCTTCTCCCCGTTTACGGGGAGAAGATGGCGGCAGCCAGATGAGGGGCAGCGCCCACGTGCAAGGAATTTCCAAGTCGGCAAAAGCGGGGCGCCGCCCCTCATCCGCCCTTCGGGCACCTTCTCCCCGTGAACGGGGAGAAGGTGAGGACATCGCCATTATCGGCGCCGGCATCATCGGCATCTGTGTCGCCGCCTATCTGGCCGAGGCGGGGCGAAACGTCACGATCTTCGATCGGACGGGGATCTGCGAGGAAACGAGTTCCGGCAATGCCGCCGCCCTGGCCTTTTCCGATGTGCTGCCGCTGGCCCACAAGGGCATGATCAGGCACTTGCCGAAATGGCTTGCCGATCCGCTCGGCCCGCTCAGCATCCCGCCGGCCTATCTGCCGAAGCTGCTGCCCTGGCTTATCCGCTTCTGGCGCGCCGGACGAAGCGACCGCTACGCGGGCAGCCTCGCGGCGCAGGCCGGGATGATGCGGCTCGCCGAGGCCGAATGGGCCGGGCTGATGGCGCGCTCGGGCACCGGAAATATGCTGCGCGAGGACGGCTCGCTCGAACTTTACGAGAGCGAGGCCGAGTTCAAGGCGTCGCTGCCCGGCTGGGCGGCGAGGCAACGGTTCGGCATCGGCTTCAGCCATGTCGAGGGCGATGCGCTCGCCGCCTTGCAGCCGGGCCTGTCGCCGCGTTTCGTCAAGGGCACTTTCGTGCCGGGATGGAAGACCGTTACGGATCCGAAATTATTGGGCAAAGCGATCTGGGCCTATGCCGAGACCAAGGGCGCGCGTTTCGAAAAGGCTCGGATCGACCACGTCGGGGCGGGACAGGACGGCGCGACATTGACGCTGGCCGACGGCACGGTACGGCAGGCAAAACGCCTCGTCATCGCCGCCGGCGCCTGGTCGCATCTCCTGGCGAAACATATCGGCGACCGCATCCCGCTCGAAACCGAGCGCGGCTACAACACGACGCTGCCGAAGACCGCATTCGACGTGAAGCGGCAACTTATTTTCTCCGGCCACGGCTTCGTCGTCACGCCGCTTAAAACCGGCGTGCGCGTCGGCGGCGCGGTCGAGCTCGGCGGCATCGAGCGGCCGCCCAACTACGCCCGCTCGAAAGCGCTGCTCGACAAGGCGCAGAAATTCCTGCCGGGGCTTGACCCGGCCGGCGGCCGCGAATGGATGGGATTGCGGCCGTCGCTGCCGGATTCGCTGCCGGTGATCGGTGGCGCCAGGCAGGCCGGCACGATAGTCTATGCCTTCGGCCACGGCCATCTCGGCCTCACCCAGGCGGCTGCCACCGGACGCCTGGTTCGCGATCTCATTCTCGGCCAAAATCCGGTGTTTGATCTGTCTCCGTTTTCTCCGAACCGCTTCTGACGGGATCTAGAAATGGCGCGCCACTCCTTCTTCTGCATCGACGGTCACACTTGCGGCAATCCGGTGCGGCTGGTCGCCGGCGGCGGACCGCTGCTCAACGGCGCGACGATGATGGAGCGGCGCGCGCATTTCCTGGCCGAGTATGACTGGATCCGCACCGGGCTGATGTTCGAACCGCGCGGCCATGATTTGATGTCCGGCTCGATCCTATATCCGCCGACGCGGCCCGATTGCGACATCGCCATCCTGTTCATCGAAACCTCGGGTTGCCTGCCAATGTGCGGTCACGGCACCATTGGCACGGTGACGATGGCAATCGAGCACGGGCTGGTCAAGCCGAAGACACCGGGCTTGCTCAGGCTGGACACGCCGGCCGGCCTGGTCACCGCCGAGTACAGGCAGGTCGGCGACTATGTCGAGGAGGTGCGCATCACCAACGTGCCGTCCTTCCTCCATGCCGAGGGTCTGACTGTCGAATGCCCGCAGCTCGGCGAGATCAGCGTCGATGTCGCCTATGGCGGCAATTTCTACGCCATCGTCGAGCCGCAGAAGACCTATCGCGACATGGCCGACCACTCTGCCGGCGACCTCATCGCCTGGAGCCCGGTGGTGCGGCAGCGGCTCAACGAAAAATACGCCTTCGTGCATCCCGAGAATCCCGGCATCGAACGGCTGTCGCACATACTGTGGACGGGCGCGCCGACCGACAGCCAGGCTGATGGACGCAACGCCGTCTTCTACGGCGACAAGGCGATCGACCGCTCGCCTTGCGGCACCGGCACCTCGGCGCGGATGGCGCAGCTTCACGCCAAGGGCAAGCTTGGGACCGGCGACGAATTCGTCCACGAATCGATCATCGGTTCGCTGTTCAAGGGCAGGGTCGAGAAGGAAGTCACGGTGGCGGGCAAGCCGGCGATCATACCCTCGATCGGCGGCTGGGCGCGCATGACCGGATTGAACACGATCTTCATCGACGATCGCGATCCGTTCGCGCACGGATTCGTCGTCAAATAGAGAGAGAATCCTGACGCAGGGGAATCGAACAGAATGCAAGGATCGATTGCCCAGACGGCGCAACGATCCCGCTCATCAACTTATTTTTACGGCGATTCCTTCGAAGCATCGTGCATTTTGACGACGAATCGCCAAAGACATTGCGTTAGGCCAATGATAGGGTCGGCGATAGTCCAGAGGCCGGGAAGGGAAGAACGGGCAATCCGATTGCGTGCTTCAAAATCACGCATGCCGATTAAAGAATGACGTTGCAATCCGGGCTCGAAACTTTACGACTAGGGGAAATACGAAAAGGAATGCGTCTGCATGGGCGACATTCCAGGGGAGCCACGACAGCATGCAGTATTTTGTCCAGCAGCTTATCAATGGGCTGACGCTGGGATCGATCTATGGACTGATCGCGATCGGCTACACGATGGTCTACGGTATCATCGGCATGATCAATTTCGCCCATGGCGACATCTTCATGGTCGGCGCCTTCGCCGCCCTCATCGTTTTCCTCATCCTCGGCGCGATGTTCTATTCGGTGCCGGTGGTGATCGCGCTGCTGGTCATGATGATCGTCGCGATGCTGCTGACCAGCCTGTACAACTGGACGATCGAAAAGGTCGCCTACCGGCCGTTGCGCGGGTCGTTCCGGCTGGCGCCGCTGATCACCGCGATCGGCATGTCGATCGCGCTGTCGAACTTCGTCCAGGTGACGCAAGGGCCGCGCAACAAGCCGATCCCGCCGATGGTGTCCAAGGTCTATAATATCGAGGGCGTCAGCGTGTCGCTGAAGCAAATCGTCATCGTCATCGTCACCGCGCTGCTGCTGGCGCTGTTCTGGTACCTGGTCAACAAGACCTCGCTGGGTCGAGCCCAAAGGGCGTGCGAGCAGGACCGCAAGATGGCGGCGTTGCTCGGCATCGACGTCGACCGCACCATCTCGATCACCTTCGTCATGGGTGCCGCCCTTGCAGCCGTCGCCGGCACGCTGTTCCTGATGTATTATGGCGTCATCGCCTTCTCCGACGGTTTCACGCCCGGCGTGAAGGCGTTCACCGCGGCCGTGCTCGGCGGCATCGGCTCGTTGCCCGGCGCCGTGCTCGGCGGGCTTATGATCGGCTTCATCGAAAGCATGTGGTCGGCTTATTTCTCGATCGACTACAAGGACGTCGCGGCCTTCTCCATCCTGGCGATCGTGCTGATCTTCCTGCCTTCCGGCATTCTCGGCCGGCCAGAAGTCGAAAAGGTCTGAGTTCATGGCGGTCACCACGTCTCCGGAGCGCGACATCGTCGCCACTCCCATGCAGCGCGCTACCCGCGAAGCGCTTTATGCCGGCGCCATCGCGCTCGGCCTGTTCGTGCTGTTCATCGGCCTGAGGACCGATCAGAACATCTCCAACGAGCTGATCCTTGTACAGCGCTGGTGGCTTCTTGCAGTCGTGGTCGTGCTGACCATGGCCGGCCGTTTTCTCTATGTCGCCTACGGACAGCCTTTCCTGGCAAATCAGAAGATCGTCGACGTCGCCACCGGCCTGCTGCCGCAGAGCATGGCGGCGCGGTTCTTCCGCCTGCCGTATTTCATCGCTGCCATCGTCACAGTGGCCGTGCTGGTTTTCCTTGCCGGCTCCCTTGACGGATTGCTGGGGCCCGGCCTGGCCGGTTATGCACGGTTCCTGAGAGCGCTGGCGACCATCTACGCCCTCGCCTCGGTGATGTTTTATTTCCGAACCTTCATTCATGCCCATTTCTCGGCGTTGGGCATAACCGCACTGGCGCTCTACCCGATCATCGTTGTGCTGGTGCTTGCTGTGTATGGAGGATCGGTGGCCGCCGGGTTCCAGGGTTCTCTGAAATGGGTCGACAATTACGGCATTCAGATCCTGATCTATGTCATGCTGGCCTGGGGGCTGAACATCGTCGTTGGCCTCGCCGGCCTGCTCGACCTTGGTTATGTCGCCTTCTATGCAGTCGGCGCCTATGCCTATGCGCTGCTCGGCACGCAATACGGCCTGTCGTTCTGGATCCTGCTGCCTGCCGCCGGCGCCATGGCCGCCTTCTGGGGGGTGCTGCTCGGCTTTCCGGTGCTGCGCCTGCGCGGCGACTACCTGGCGATCGTGACGCTGGCCTTCGGCGAGATCATTCGTCTCGTGCTGATCAATTGGCGTGAGGTTACCAACGGCTCGGCCGGTATCTCCGGCATTCCCAAGGTCACGTTTTTCGGACTGATGTCGTTCAACGTCTCGGATCCGAACTATATCGCCAAGGTCTTGGACATCGCCACGTCGAGCGCCTATTACAAGATCTTCCTCTACTACCTGATCCTCGGGCTCTGCCTGCTCACCGCCTTCGTCACCATAAGGCTCAGGCGCATGCCCGTCGGCCGCGCCTGGGAAGCGCTGCGCGAGGACGAGATCGCTTGCCGCTCGCTCGGCATCAACACCACCACCACCAAGCTCACCGCCTTTGCCACCGGCGCCATGTTCGGCGGCTTCGCCGGCTCGTTCTTCGCCGCGCGGCAAGGTTTCGTCAGCCCCGAATCCTTCATCTTCCTGGAATCGGCTATCATCCTCGCCATCGTCGTGCTCGGCGGCATGGGTTCGCTGGTCGGCATCGCCGTCGCCGCCATGGTGATGATCGGTGGCACCGAGGTGCTGCGCGAGCTCGATTTCCTGAAACAGGTCTTCGGTCCCGACTTCACGCCGGAACTCTACCGCATGCTGCTGTTCGGCATGGCCATGGTCATCGTCATGCTGTGGAAGCCGCGCGGCTTCGTCGGCAGTCGTGAACCGACAGCCTTTCTCAAGGAGAGCAGGGCTGTATCCGGCTCCTTCACCAAGGAGGGCCACGGCTGATGAGCGATGCGAACCCATCCGTGAACGATGCCATCCTGCAGGTCGAACATCTGTCGATGAAGTTCGGCGGTCTGGTCGCCATCGGCGACCTGTCCTTCCAGGCCAGGCGCGGCGAGATCACCGCGCTGATCGGGCCGAACGGCGCCGGCAAGACAACCGTGTTCAACTGCATCACCGGCTTCTACAAGCCGTCTGAGGGCATGCTCACGCTCAACCGGCGCGACGGCTTGAGCTATCTGCTCGAACGGCTGCCGAACCATGAGATTCCGGCGCGAGCCAAGGTGGCGCGCACCTTCCAGAACATCCGCCTGTTTTCCGGCATGACGCTGCTGGAGAACCTGCTGGTGGCGCAGCACAACAAGCTGATGAAGGCGTCCGGCTACACTGTCCTCGGCCTGTTTGGCTTCAGCGGCTACCGGACGGCGTCGGCCGAGTCGATCGATCTCGCCAGGCACTGGCTGGAAAAGGCCGACCTCGTCGATCGAGCCGACGATCCGGCCGGCGACTTGCCCTACGGCGCGCAGCGGCGCCTGGAGATCGCGCGGGCGATGTGCACGGGTCCGGAACTGCTCTGCCTTGACGAACCGGCGGCAGGGCTCAATCCGAAGGAATCAATGGCGCTCAACGCGCTCCTTATGGACATCAAGGACAACACCGGCACCTCGATCCTGCTGATCGAGCACGACATGGCGGTGGTCATGCAGATTTCCGACCATGTCGTGGTGCTCGAATACGGGCGCAAGATCTCGGACGGCAGTCCGCATGCGGTGCGCACCGACCCGCGTGTCATCGCCGCCTATCTCGGCGTTGAAGACGAGGACGTCGAGACGGTGCTGATCGAGGTCGGCGACGAAGACGTCATCGAGCAACTCGACACCGGCCCGGATTCGACGCACGGTCCGGGCTCGTCGTCCTCGTATTTCGCCGGACCGGTGACCGACACGGTCGGACACAGTGAGGGCGAACGCGTCACGGTGTCGAAGGGCGCGTCGAAAGCCGGGCAGGTCGATGCAAGGTCGGGCGCGGCGGCAAGGCCCGCATCGCCGGCCGAAGCCGACGCGAAATCCTCCGCGGCAAAGCCGGACGCCAAGGCTCCGGCAAAGCCCAAGACACCGGGCGACTCCAACCGGGGCGGAGGGAATGAATGATGGCCGGCACAACGCTGCTCGACATCAAGGGCGTCCAGACCTATTACGGCAACATCAGGGCGCTGAACGGCGTCGATGTCACCGTCAAGCAGGGCGAGATCGTGGCGCTGATCGGCGCCAATGGCGCCGGAAAGTCGACGCTGATGATGACCATTTTTGGTGCACCACGGGCGCGGGCGGGCACTATCACCTTCGCCGGCACCGACATCACCCAGTTGCCGACCCATGAGATCGCGCGCATGCGCATCGCCCAGTCGCCGGAGGGCCGGCGCATCTTTCCGCGCATGACGGTGATGGAAAACCTGCAGATGGGCGCCAGCCTCGACGACCTCAAGCACTACGACGAGGACGTCGAGAAGGTATTCACGCTGTTTCCACGCCTGAAGGAACGCATTGCCCAGCGCGGCGGCACGCTGTCGGGCGGCGAGCAGCAGATGCTTTCGATCGGACGTGCGCTGATGGCGCGGCCGAAACTGCTCTTGCTCGACGAGCCGTCGCTGGGCCTGGCGCCGCTGATCGTCAAGCAGATCTTCGACGCCATCCGCGAGTTGAACCGCACGCAGGGGCTGACCGTGTTCCTGGTCGAGCAGAACGCCTTCGGCGCGCTGAAGCTCGCCACGCGCGGCTATGTCATGGTCAACGGGAACGTGACGATGAGCGGCACCGGCAAGGAGCTGCTCGCCGATCCGGACGTGCGCGCCGCCTATCTCGAAGGCGGCCATCACTGAGTTCAGGAGTCTTCATCATGCAGGGCATTCTCTATGAGGAACCCTCGGTCTGGCAGTTCTTCTTCGTCACCTGCCTGCTTGGCGGCTGGGCGGCGTGGATGACGGGCAAGGCCTGCGCCCAGACATGGCGCAGCGTCGTCCAATTGTTCGCCTATTTGCTCGGCCTCGGTATAGCCGTAAGGTTCATCCATCATGCGCTGTTCGGCGGCACGATGTTCTCGCTGCACTACTACATCGTCGACACCATCGTCCTGATGATATTGGGCTTCATCGGCTATCAATACACGCGCACGAACCAGATGGTGACACAGTATAGCTGGCTCTACGAAAGAGCATCGCTTTTGAGTTGGAAACCAAAAGGTTGACGTTCATCATTAACGCCGTTTCGGGGATGAATCGGCGTGACAAGTGCCTGAAAATCGGCAAAGTACGCTTTCTGCGAGTAAAGGTGGGCATCGCATGAAAGCATCATCCACGCCCACTCTGTAAATGGGAGCGTTTTACATGAGAAAATCACTTTTGTCCGCCGTCGCCCTGACCGCGCTCGTCGCGTTCAGCGGAAGCGCGTGGGCTGACGTCCTGATCGGAGTTGCCGGTCCGATCACCGGCCCGAATGCCGCCTTCGGCGCGCAGCTGCAGAAGGGCGCCGAACAGGCTGTCGCCGACATCAATGCGGCCGGCGGCATCAACGGCGAGCAGGTCAAGCTCACGGTCGGCGACGACGTCTCCGATCCGAAGCAGGGGATTTCGGTCGCCAACAAGTTCGTCGGCGACGGCGTCAAGTTCGTGGTCGGCCACTTCAACTCGGGCGTTTCGATCCCGGCATCGGAAGTCTACGCGGAGAACGGCATCCTCGAGATCACGCCGGCCGCGACCAACCCGCAGTTCACCGAGCGCGGCCTGTGGAACACGTTCCGTACCTGCGGACGCGACGACCAGCAGGGCAGCATCGCCGGCGCCTATCTCGCGGAGAACTTCAAGGATGCCAAGATCGCGGTCGTCCACGACAAGACGACCTATGGTCAGGGCCTTGCCGACGAGACCAAGAAGGCGATGAACGCTGCCGGCGTGACGGAAGTCATGTATGAAGGCGTAAATATCGGCGACAAGGACTTCTCGGCGTTGATCGCCAAGATGAAACAAGCCGGCGTTTCCATCATCTATTGGGGTGGTCTGCACACCGAAGCCGGACTGATCATCCGCCAGGTGGCTGACCAGGGCCTCGAGGCCACGCTGGTTTCCGGCGACGGCATCGTGTCGAACGAACTGGCCTCAATCGCCGGTGACGCGGTTGCGGGCACGCTGAACACGTTCGGCCCGGATCCGCGTCTGATCCCGGCGAACAAGGAACTGGTCGAGAAGTTCCGCGCGCAGGGCTTCGAGCCGGAGGCCTACACGCTTTATTCCTACGCCGCCATGCAGGCGATCGTGGGAGCCGCCACAGCCGCCAAGTCGAACGATCCGATGGAAGTTGCCAAGGCTCTCAAGGCCAACGGCCCGTTCAAGACCGTGCTGGGCGATCTTTCCTACGACGAGAAGGGCGATCCGACGCTGCCTGGCTACGTCATGTACGAATGGAAGAAGGGCGACGACGGCAAATACACCTACGTCCAGAAGATGTAAGCCTGTCGACGACGACGACAATTCCGGAATGCCCGGCGCCTCGCGCCGGGCATTTTTCGTGTGTGCCGTTTTACCTTTCGTCGGAGCACCCTTTGCGCATTCGAGGGAACGCGCGGCGCTCTACCCAATGAGTGGATTTAAATCGGTTTAATCGTCGTCGCCCGATTTTGTTTGCGCTGCAGCATTTTCGCGTTAATCATGGCGCAGTCCCCCTTCCGTCAGCGTCCGGAGCCTTGTCCTTGGCAATCACGAAGATCCTTGTCGCCAACCGGTCCGAAATCGCCATCCGCGTCTTCCGCGCGGCCAACGAACTCGGCCTCAAAACCGTGGCGATCTGGGCCGAGGAGGACAAGTACTCGCTGCACCGCTTCAAGGCGGATGAAAGCTATCAGGTCGGGCGCGGGCCGCATCTGACCAGGGATATGGGGCCGATCGAAAGCTATCTGTCGATAGAGGAAGTGATCCGCGTCGCCAGGCTTTCCGGCGCCGATGCCATCCATCCGGGCTATGGGCTGTTGTCGGAAAGCCCTGAATTCGCCGAAGCCTGTGTCAAGGCCGGCATTATTTTCATTGGACCCAAGCCGGATACGATGCGCAGGCTCGGCAACAAGGTCGCCGCACGCAACCTGGCGATCGAGGTCGGCGTGCCGGTAATTCCCGCCACCCATCCCTTGCCGGACGACATCGAGACGGTGAAGGCGCTCGCCAGGACGATCGGCTACCCGGTGATGCTGAAGGCGTCGTGGGGCGGCGGCGGCCGCGGCATGCGCGCCATCCGCTCGGAAGCCGATCTCGCCCGCGAGGTGACGGAGGGCAAGCGCGAAGCGAAAGCTGCCTTCGGCAAGGACGAGGTCTATCTCGAAAAGCTGATCGAGCGCGCCCGCCATGTCGAGGTGCAGGTGCTGGGCGACACACACGGCAACGCCGTGCACCTGTTCGAGCGCGATTGCTCGATCCAGCGCCGCAACCAGAAGGTGGTCGAGCGCGCGCCGGCGCCCTATCTCGAAATGTCGCAGCGCGAAGAGCTTTGCGGCTACGCGCTCAAGATCGCGCGCGAGACGAGCTATATCGGCGCCGGCACGGTCGAGTTCCTGCAAGATGCCGACACCGGCACATTCTACTTCATCGAAGTCAATCCGCGCATTCAGGTCGAGCACACCGTCACCGAGCAGGTGACCGGCATCGACATCGTCAAGGCGCAGATTCATATCCTCGATGGTTTTGCCATCGGCACGGCGGAATCGGGCGTGCCGGCGCAGAAGGATATCAGGCTCAACGGCCACGCGCTGCAGTGCCGCATCACCACGGAAGATCCCGAGCATAATTTCATCCCCGACTATGGCCGCATCACCGCCTATCGCGGCGCCACCGGTTTCGGCATCCGCCTCGATGGCGGAACCGCTTATTCGGGCGCGGTCATAACCCGCTTTTACGATCCGCTGCTGGAGAAGGTGACGGCCTGGGCGCCGACGCCGGCCGAGACCATCGCCCGCATGAACCGGGCGCTACGCGAGTTCCGTATTCGCGGGGTGGCGACCAACCTCACCTTCCTCGAGGCGATCATCAATCACCCGAGTTTCGCCGAAAATTCCTATACGACCAAGTTCATAGATACGACACCGGAACTGTTCGCGAGCGTGAAGCGGCAGGATCGCGCGACCAAGCTGCTCAACTACCTGGCCGATGTCAGCGTCAACGGTCATCCCGAAACCCGCGGCCGGCCGCAGCCGAAGGCCGATGCGGCGGCGCCCATGGTGCCCTATCTCAACGGCAATGTGCCCGATGGCAGCAAGCAGAAGCTCGACGCGCTTGGGCCGGAGAAATTCGCGGCCTGGATGCGCGCATGCAAAGAAGTGCTGGTCACCGACACGACGATGCGCGACGGACACCAATCCCTGCTGGCGACGCGCGTGCGCACCTATGACATCGCCGGCATTGCCGGCACCTATGCGCGCGCACTGCCGCAGCTTTTGTCGCTCGAATGCTGGGGCGGGGCGACCTTCGACGTCGCCATGCGCTTCCTCACCGAAGACCCGTGGGAGCGGCTGGCGCTGGTGCGCGAGGCAGCGCCCAATCTGTTATTGCAGATGCTTTTGCGCGGCGCCAACGGCGTCGGCTACACCAATTATCCGGACAATGTCGTCCAGCATTTCGTCAAACAGGCAGCAAGCGGCGGCGTCGACCTGTTCCGCGTCTTCGACTGTTTGAACTGGGTCGACAACATGCGCGTCGCCATGGACGCGGTCGGCGCCGAAGGCAAGCTGATCGAAGCAGCGATCTGCTACACCGGCGACATACTCGACCCGGCCCGAGCCAAGTACGACCTCAAATACTACGTCGCGCTGGCCAGGGAGTTGCAGACGGCCGGCGCCCATATCGTCGCGGTCAAGGACATGGCCGGGCTCTTGAAGCCGAATGCCGCCCGCGCACTGTTCAAGGCGCTGCGCGAGGCGACCGACCTACCGATCCACTTTCACACGCACGACACGTCAGGCCTGTCGGCGGCGACGGTGCTGGCGGCGGTGGACAGCGGTGTCGACGCCATCGACGCCGCGATGGATGCCCTGTCCGGCAACACCTCGCAGCCTTGCCTGGGCTCGATCGTCGAGGCGCTGAAGGGCACCGAGCGGGATCCGGGCCTCGACCCGCAATGGATCAGGAACATCTCGTTCTACTGGGAGGCGGTGCGCAACCAGTATGCTGCCTTCGAAAGCGACCTGAAGGGGCCGGCCTCGGAAGTCTACCTGCACGAAATGCCGGGTGGGCAGTTCACCAATCTCAAGGAGCAGGCGCGCTCGCTCGGGCTGGAGACGCGCTGGCACGAAGTGGCGCAGACCTATCACGACGTCAATCTGATGTTCGGTGACATCGTCAAGGTGACGCCGTCGTCCAAGGTCGTCGGCGACATGGCGCTGATGATGGTGAGCCAGGACCTGACGGTTGCCGATGTCGAAAATCCGGCCAGGGATATCGCCTTCCCCGACTCGGTCGTGTCGATGCTGCGCGGCGACCTCGGCCAGTCGCCCGGCGGCTGGCCGGAGGCACTGCAGAAGAAGGTGCTGAAAGGCGACAAACCGATCACCGTGCGGCCCGGTTCGCTGCTGAAAGCAGCCAATCTCAAGGCCAGCCGCAAGGAGATCGAAGACAAGCTCGAGCGCAAGCTCAGCGAATTCGAATTCGCCTCGTGGCTGATGTACCCGAAGGTCTTCTCCGACTTTACCGCAGCGCAGGAAACCTATGGGCCGGTCAGCGTGCTGCCGACGCCGACCTATTTCTACGGCATGAAGCCGGAGGACGAGATCTTTGTCGACATCGAGAAGGGCAAGACGCTGGTGGTGCGCTGCCTGGCCATCGGCGATGTCGACGAGAAGGGCATGGTCACCGTGTTCTTCGAGCTCAACGGCCAGCCGCGCCGGGTCAAAGTGCCGGATCGGGCGCACGGCGCTTCCGCCGCCAAGGCGCGGCGCAAGGCCGAGCCCGGCAACGAGGCGCATGTTGGCGCACCGATGCCGGGCGTCGTCTCGGCGCTCGCCGTTGCCGCCGGCCAAGCGGTCAAGGCCGGCGACGTGCTTTTGTCGATCGAGGCGATGAAGATGGAGACGGCATTGCATGCCGAGCGTGATGGGGTTGTCGCCGAAGTGCTGGTCAAGACCGGCGATCAGATCGACGCCAAGGATCTGCTGATCGCATTCGGATGAGACAGAAATGTTGCCCAGGCAGAGTTGTCTGCGTCTGGCGGCAGCCCTTCATGCCGCATCGATAACAGCTTGACCGGTCGGCTCCGGTCGGGCATCGAACCGCTGCAAATTCGCCGCGACGGTTCGTGAGTCGCGGCATGGAAAACGACGCGGAGAGAAAATGGCCGACGACATCACCGAGACCAGCCAGACTGTTGCCGCCGGCCAGCTGCGAGCCTTCATCGAGCGCATCGAGCGGCTCGAGGAAGAGAAGAAGACGATCGCCGACGACATCAAGGAAGTGTTCGCCGAGGCCAAGGGCACCGGCTTCGACACCAAGGCGATGCGGTCGATCATCCGGCTGCGCAAGAAGGACCAGGCTGAGCGGCAAGAGGAGGAAACCATCCTCGACCTCTACAAAGCCGCACTCGGCATGGTGTAAGGCTGGTAACAGCCCTGGGCGCCGGTTGCGCCCGCAACGGGTCGAACCATGAGCGAATTCGACTTTGGCGGCCGCCGCGCCTCTGAGTTCCGCCAACGCGGCTTCTGGACGCTGTTCGCGGAACGGCATCCGGAAGAAAGGCCTCTGATGGCGCGGCGCGGACCCTGGTTCTGGCAGCGCGGGCTGCCCGACTTCGCATTGGTCCTTTCCATGTATGTCGCGCCGGCGCAGAACCATGTCGGCGTCTTCTTCGGCCGCAACGAGAAGTTCGGCGCCACGCAAGCCTGGTCGCGGTTGAAGCCGTTCCAGCCGGCGATCGAAGACAGGTTGAAGCTCAGGCCGGAACAGAGCTGCGAGGGCCTCGGCATCAATTCGCTGTGGCGCGTGAACTGTTTTGCCGAGGACAATTGGCCGGCCATGGCCGACTGGCTGGTGACGGAAGCATCGCGTTTCGAGCGGGCCGTTGCCGAGGTGCTGGGCGGGGGTGGCGAAGCCGGACCGTGAATTCGCGTCGCAGTGGCTTGAGTTAGGTCGGCTTCGCCGTGTCGCGGCCAATCCGATCGAGATGCTGTTGCAGCGCCAGATGGTCGAGCGCATCCACCCGCAGATTGGTGAACAGCGAGATGCGGTTGTTGAGCATGCGATAGGCATCGGCAAAGGCAAGATGCAGTTCGGCTTCGGTGCCGTCTGCCTTGGCTGGGTCCGGTATCGACCAGAGCGCGGTCATCGGATGACCCGGCCAGATCGGACAGGATTCATTCGCGGTGCTGTCGCAAAGCGTGAAGATGAAATTCATTTCCGGCGCGTCGGGCTCGGCAAACTCGTCCCAGCCTTTCGAACGGGCGAAGCTCGTATCGTAGCCGAGGCTTTCGAGCAGCTGCAGTGCGTAGGGATTGACCTCGCCCTTCGGTTGCGAACCGGCGGAAAACGCCTTGAACCTGCCGCCACCGATCCGGCTGAGGATGGCTTCCGCCATGATCGATCGCGCCGAATTGGCGTTGCAAAGAAACAGCACGTTGTAGACATTATCGCTCATCTCAAGACCTCCCTTGGCAGGCGACTGGATGATGGGGGCGGCAGAGTCCGGCAAGGTGTCTTTGCCGAGACGCCGACAAGGGCGACGTAGAAAGGTTTCACGACCGTTTGATGACAATTTGTCAAATCATACGCTTGCGTGCCGATGATCGATTTGCGTTGACAGGCTTGCTGCTTTGGAAGTCTCTGCGGCTGTCGAATGAGGGAAAGCCGCATCGATGAGTGCGCCAGAGACTTTCGAAGGCGAAGACGGCAAGGCAGGCCGTGCGGCGGGTTTCTTCCGCTCGCGCTGGCAAGGCACGGCGCCGCTAGACCGGCTGTTCTGGCGCGATCTTGTCCTTGTCGGCACGGCGATCAACATCGCCGTGTCGGTGCTGGCGTTGATCCTGCTCGGGCTGAAGCTGCCGCTCGCTCTCGTTCTGGCGGTGCATTTCGCGCCGGTGCCGTACAATTTCTTCCTGACTTTTGCGGTGTGGCGGACCGCTGAGAAATCCGGCGGCGTCAAGGCTTCGCTGATGACGCTGGGGGCTGTGCTGTGGCTGATACTGGTGGTGGTGATCTGACGGACAGTGCTGCCGGCAACGGCCGGCGGAAGCCGTCCTTTGACAACGTCTGGATTCCAGTCAAGCAGCCGGCTCGAATTTCAGCGCGACGCCGTTGATGCAATAGCGCAGGCCAGTCGGCGGCGGGCCGTCCTCGAAGACGTGGCCGAGATGGCTGCCGCAGCGGGCGCAGTGGCATTCAGTGCGGACCATGCCGTAGCTGCGGTCGACGGTCGTCTCGACCGAACCGGGCACCGGATCGTTGAAGCTTGGCCAACCGGTGCCGCTCTCGAACTTCAGCTTGGATTCGAACAAGGGCTGGTCGCAGCCGACGCAGGAAAAAGTGCCGGCGCGCTTCTCGTGGAGCAGCGCGCAACTGCCCGGCCGCTCGGTGCCGTGATTGCGCATCACCGCGAATTGCTCCGGCGTCAGCCGGGCGCGCCATTCGGCATCTGTTCGGGTAACAGGGTAGGTGTGACTATCCATCTTTGCCTCTTAGCTCATGCTGCTATTGGGCTGCTTTCCCAAGTTCGCCTAAAATAGGCATTTGTTACGGCGTTTGCCCGTGTTTCCAATCCTGCCGCGAAGAATTCCTCAGGCGATCGCTGCCAGATACCGCGCAACAGATCTTGCAAATGCCGTCTTTGCATCGCCGATGACGTTCTGGTTCCACCATGCGCCATAGATATGGTCGAACGCGAAAGGCTCCAGTGCCGACGCGATGTGGAGTACCTTCGGCGCATTGAGCGGGATGTAGTTCGGGTAGCTGTACATGAAGCTGACATGGCGGCGGGTTGGCGTCACCTGCAAGATGTCACCGGCCAGGATGGCGTCGTCGCCGTCGCGCTTCCAGTGCAGCACCTGGCCACCGGCAAAGTGACCGCCGCAACGGATAAGTGCCAGCGAGGGGTTGAGGGCGCGCGTCTCGCCCTGCCAACTGACAACAGCCGGATGCGGCCGCATGATCCACTTGCGGTCATCGGCATGCAGATAGATCGGCACGCCGCCAAACGCCTCGCTCCACTCGACCATCGCCGAATAATAATGGCAGTGCGAAATGGCGATCGCGGCCAGACCGCCTCGTCGGTTGATTTCGGCCACCGCCTCGTCGCTGACCATCGAGATGCAGTCCCACAGCACATTGCCGTGCGGCGTCTGTGCCAGCAGCGCCCGCTGACCGATGGCGAAGCGCGGCTCGATGCCGAAGGCGAGCACGCCGGCGTCGTCCTTCATCACGATCCGATGCCCGGCGGCGAGCTCTTGCGGCGTGATCCAGGCCTGGCCCTCCCAGCGCACATATTGCCGCTCGTCCTCGCAGATCGGGCAATGTTGCGGCGGCGTCGCTGCCGCCGCGAACTGGACGCCACATTGCAGGCAGAGGAAACAGGTCGGCCGTCCTGTTTTGCGTGGATCCATTCAGTGCTTCCTTGAAAGCTGTTTCGTCGCGGCCTCGAGCCCGGCGAGCGTCAGCGGAAACATGCGGCCGCCAAAGATGTCGCGGATCATGGCGATCGAATGGGTAAAACCCCAGTGCTTTTCGCTTTCGGGGTTGAGCCATACCGCGTTCGGCCATTGCTGCAGCAGACGGCCGAGCCAGACGACGCCGGCCTCCGGATTCCAGTGCTCGACCGAGCCGCCGGGATGCTGGATCTCATAGAGGCTCATCGAGGCATCGCCGACGACGATCACCTTGTAGTCCGGACCGTATTTGTGGAGCAGGTCGAAAGTCGGAATCACCTCCGCATGGCGGCGGCGATTGTCCTTCCACACGCCCTCGTAGAGGCAGTTGTGGAAGTAAAAATATTCGAGCTGGCGGAATTCGGCGCGAGCGGCCGAAAACAGCTCCTCGACGCTTCTGATGTGATCGTCCATCGAGCCGCCGACATCGAAGAACATCAGCAGCTTCACAGCATTGCGCCGCTCGGGCCGCGTCTGTACGTCGAGATAGCCATGCTCGGCCGTGGCGTGGATGGTGCCGGGCAGGTCGAACTCTTCCTCGGCGCCTTCGCGCACCCAGCGACGCAAGCGCTTCAGCGCGATCTTGATGTTGCGGGTGCCGAGCTCGACGGCATCGTCGAAATTCCTGAATTCACGCTTGTCCCAGACTTTCACCGCACGGCGGTTGCGGCTCTCATGCTGGCCGATGCGAACGCCCTCGGGATTGTAGCCATAGACGCCGAAGGGTGAGGTGCCGCCGGTGCCGATCCATTTCGACCCGCCCTGATGGCGGCCCTTCTGTTCCTCCAGCCGCTTTTTCAGCGTTTCCATCAGCTTTTCGAAACCGCCCAGAGCCTCGACCAGCTTTTTCTCCTCATCGGTCAGGTGCTTTTCGGCAAGCCGCCGCAGCCATTCCTCCGGAATGTTCTCGACGTCGACCGGGTTTTCGCCAGCCAGCGCTTCGACACCCCTAAAGATGTGCGAAAAGACCTGGTCAAAACGGTCGATGTGGCGCTCGTCCTTCACCAGTGCCGAGCGGGCGAGATAGTAAAAACCCTCGACGTCATAGTCGACCAGCCCCGCCTCCAGCCCTTCCAGCAGCGACAGATATTCCCGGAGCGAGACGGGAACCCGCGCAGCCTTCAGTTCGAGGAAGAAGGGGATGAACATCGTCCGACTTCTATCTGTGCCCTTCGATCTTCTCGCGAGCGGCGCTGGCGATGAAGGCGGAACGCGTGAGGCCGCGCCGGCTCGCTTCGGCATCGATTGCCGCCAAGAGACCTGCGTCGAGCGACAGATTCGCTCGGACAGGCCGTCCGGAATCGATCAGCACGGGGATCATCACGGCAGATTCGCCGGCGGCGCTATCAATTTCGCCCAGTCGGAGCAGATTTGCCACCGTGCGCGCGTCGGGCAAGGGCAAGTGCTTCGCCCTTCGTGCCTCAGCCCATTCGCGAACGGCGGAGGTCGCGTCGGCTATCGCCTCCTCGGAACTTGCGCCACCGCCGTGACATCCGGGAAGATCGGGGACCCGCACTCCCCAGACATCATCTGCGCCGTCAAGAATTCCGACATAGTGCGTCATCATTCCTCCTTAAATCCATCCGGCAAGCCGGGCGATCGACCGTTCATCACATCAGATCATATTCGATGAAGCCGGTCCTGCGCGCCACGTGGTCGTAGAGCTTGCGCGCGGTGGTGTTGGTCTCGTGCGTCATCCAGTAGACGTTCTTGACGCCGATCTTGCCGGCTTCCTGCTTGACTGCTTCGATCAGGGCGGCGCCGACGCCTTTGCCGCGCACGTCCGGGTCGGCGAACAGGTCCTGCAGATAGCAGTTGTTTTTTTCGGACCAGCAGGAGCGATGGTAGAGATAGTGCGTCAGGCCGACCGCCTTACCGCCGAGCGTGGCGATGAACCCTTTTGGTTCGAACTCACCCGCCGTGAACAGCCGCTTCCAGGTGACGGCGTAGACGTCTTCCGGCAGCTCGGTTTTGTAGAAGGTGAGGTAGGCAGTCCACAGACGCTGCCAGTCGGCGTGGTCGGATTGTGCCAGTGGGCGGACGGTGATCTCGGTCATTTCATTTCCTTCTGAAGCTTCGGGCCCAGGCTGCCCCGGTGCCCGGACGGCGGCAACGGTCCAGCAACGGGAAAGCGCTGTCCGCCGCATGCCCGGCCCTCCGCTATGGCTTCGGGCGTTCGTCGCTCGAAAAGCCAAATCGTCGGCTTTTCGTCGGCCTTTGGCTGGCCGCTCCTCACCCCTGCCTTCTCGCCATGAAGGCTAGCCGCTCGAACAGATGCACGTCCTGTTCGTTCTTCAACAGCGCGCCGTGCAGCTTGGGCAGTGCGTTTTTCGGGTCGGTGCGCAAATCCTCGGGCGCGATATCGTCGGTCACGAGCAGGCGGATCCAGTCCAGTGCCTCGGAGGTCGATGGCTTCTTCTTCAGGCCCGGCACGTCGCGGATCTCGTAGAACTGGGTGAGTGCGGCGCGCACCAGGTTCTGCTTGATGCCGGGATAGTGCACGTCGACGATCCGATGCAGCGTCTCGACGTCGGGAAAGCCGATATAGTGGAAGAAGCAGCGGCGCAGGAAGGCGTCCGGCAGTTCCTTCTCGTTGTTGGAGGTGATGATGACGATCGGGCGCACGGCAGCGCGGACCGTTTCCCCGGTCTCGTAGACGAAGAACTCCATTCGATCGAGTTCCTGCAGCAAATCGTTGGGGAATTCGATGTCGGCCTTGTCGATCTCATCGATCAGAAGCACGACCTTCTTGGCCGTCGCGAAGGCATCCCACAGCTTGCCACGCTTGATATAATTGCTGATGTCGTTGAAGCGCTCGTCGCCGAGTTGGCTGTCGCGCAGCCGCGACACGGCGTCATACTCGTAGAGGCCCTGCTGCGCCCTTGTCGTCGACTTGACATGCCATTCGATCAGCTCGAGGCCGAGCGCGGCCGCCACTTGCCTGGCCAGTTCGGTCTTGCCCGTGCCGGGCTCGCCCTTGACCAGCAATGGCCGCTCCAGCGCGATCGCCGCATTGACCGCCACCATCAGATCCTTGTCGGCGACATAGGCCGCCGTGCCTTCGAAACGCATTTTTGCTCCTCGGTTTTCATGGCAACCGTAAGGAGACAGCCCAGTCCATGCAAGGCGCAGCGGCGAGGGCGCGGTAAACCCATGTGCCGCGCAGCTCCCAGGCAGGACCTTGCGACGAATAAAGCCGCAGAACATGGCCGTCTCTCTGGCGCTTGGCCTGCCATCGGCCTATATTGGGCGTGACGGTCTGCGCTTCCCGGCAGGAGAACATTTTCCCCGGGGCCTTAATGATCCCTAGGGAGCTGTCCCTGGGAAGACCCGTGGGTTTTCTCATACGGCGCCCACCTACTTTGTAGGTTCCCGGGATCGCTCTCTCCACCGGTTGTGTGGATCGTCACTCGACGCAAAGGATCCACGCCTCGGTGGATCATGCGGTGGAAAACGTCGCTCCTAAAACTCCATCCAAATCTGACCTTTTCTATCGTCGGCGCATGACATCCTCGAAAGACCTTAAAAAACATTTGCGACGCGAAGCACTCGGGCGCCGCGATGCGCTCGATCCGTTCTGGCGGGTGGAGGCAGCGCTCGAAATGGCAGAGACGGCGCGGGACAGCATTGCGATAGAACCGGGCCAGATCGTCTCCGGCTTCTGGCCGATGCGCTCGGAAGTCGACGTCCGGCCGCTGATGTTCGCCTTGCGCGAAAAAGGTGCACGGCTTTGCCTGCCGGCGATTCTCGACAAGACCACCATCGTCTTTCGCGAACTGGTGCGCGGCGCGCCGATGATCGACATGGGGTTCGGCACCGTCGGGCCGCATGAGGAGGCCGAGGTGCTCGATCCCCAGGTGATGCTGGTGCCGCTCGCGGCTTTCGACGCGCGCGGCCACCGCATTGGCTATGGCGCCGGCTATTACGACCGTGCCATCGCGCGGCTGGTCGACAAGGGGCAGCCGCCGCGGCTGATCGGCATTGCTTTCGACTGCCAGCAGGTGGCGCTGGTGCCGGACGAGCCGCATGACGTGACCATTCCGGAAATACTCACCGAGAGCGGGTTGCGCCGGTTCGCGCCGAAATTGTAGATAAGTTCCTGGACGCATGGTCTTTTCCGGAAGTCATGCAGCTTTTTGCTTCGCTGACCTTCGGTTCGGGATCGTGTTTAGATGAGACTTCTCTTCCTCGGCGATATGGTCGGCAAGACGGGACGCACGGCGGTGTGGGAACAACTGCCCGGCCTGATCTCGGATTTCAAACTCGACTTCGTCATCGTCAATGGCGAGAACGCCGCCGGCGGCTTCGGCATTACCGAAGAGATCTTTCGCGAGACGATCTCGGCGGGCGCCGACGTCGTCACAACCGGCAATCATGTCTGGGACCAGCGCGATGCGCTGGCTTTCGCGCCGCGCGAGGAACGCTTTCTGCGTCCGTCCAATTTCCCCAAGGGCACGCCGGGGCGGGGCTCGGGCGTCTACATCGCCAGGAACGGCGCGCGCGTTCTGGTCGCCAACATCATGGGCCGGGTGTTCATGCATCCTGAACTCGACGATCCGTTTCAGGCCGGCGAGCGCGAGCTTGCCGCCTGCCCGCTTGGCGAACAGGCCGATGCGGTGGTCATCGATTTCCATGCCGAGGCGACCTCTGAAAAAATGTGCTTTGCGCACTTCGTCGACGGCCGCGCCAGCCTGGTTGTCGGCACTCACACGCATCAGCCGACCGGCGACCACCATATCCTCAACGGCGGCACCGGCTATATCTCAGACGCCGGCATGTGCGGCGACTATGATTCTTCGCTCGGCATGGACAAGGAGGAGCCGCTCAACCGCTTTCTGTCGAAGGTGCCGAAAGGGCGCTTCGAGGCGGCGAGCGGCCCGGCGACATTGTGCGGCGTCGGCGTCGACATTTCGGATCGCAGCGGCCTGACCGAGCGGATTGCGCCGTTTCGCCGCGGGCCGCGGCTCGAAGAAACCGCGCCCTCGTTCTGGTCATGACATTGATGTAAGCGATTGTAGTACCTAATTGCCGGCCACGCCTGCTTCAGATCGTAAGAGGGGACGACCTCCATGCAGCTCATCGAATTCCTGGCGCCACATTTCGCCTTTGTCTCCGATCCGACTGCATGGGTCGCGTTGCTGACGCTGATCGTGCTGGAGGTCGTGCTCGGCATCGACAATCTGATCTTCATCTCGATCCTGACCAACAAATTGCCGGAGGCGCAGAGGGCCCGCGCCCGGCGAATTGGTATTTCGGCGGCGCTGATCATGCGGCTGGTGCTGCTTGCCACCATCTCGATCATCGTCCAGTTGACGGCGCCGGTATTCACCGCGTTCGGCCACGGGTTTTCCTGGCGCGATCTGATCCTGATCGCCGGCGGCCTGTTCCTCGTCTGGAAGGCGACCAAGGAGATCCACCACACGGTCGATCTCGAGGATCACCAGGACACGATGATGGGTGAGACGCTGCAGCTTTCGCTGGCCGGCGCCATCTTCCAGATCCTGCTGCTCGACCTCGTCTTTTCGATCGATTCGATCATCACCGCGGTCGGCATGACTGACGAGATCGCCATCATGTACATCGCCGTGATCGTCGCGGTCAGCGTGATGATGCTGGCGGCCGGACCGCTCGCCAACTTCATCGCCAAGAACCCCAGCATCGTCATGCTGGCGCTGAGCTTCCTGCTGATGATCGGCATGACGCTGATCGCCGACGGCATGGGCTTCCATGTGCCGAAGGGCTACATCTACGCCGCAATGGGTTTTTCCGCCCTTGTCGAGGGCCTCAACATGCTGGCGCGACGTCGGAGGAAGGCAAAGGCCGGCGCGGGGCACTGAGGTTGGCGGGGCGAAGCGACGGCGCGAAGGCCTGAGCTCTGCCTCACTTGTCGCGGCCATGCAGAACCTTTGAGACGTCGGAGGGACAGCACCCCCTCTGTCCTGCCGGACATCTCCCCCTCAAGGAGGGAGATTGGCAGCTTTAGCGCTCTGCTCGTCCTGCAGCGTTGGAGATTGTCGAAAGCCTCAGCGACATCCGATCTTCCCCCTTGCGGGGGAGATGTCCGGCAGGACAGAGGGGGTGGGAAGGATCGCTGCAGAACGGCTTTTTGCACCCAGTGACTTAAGCGGTCGGCGTGCCCTTCGGATGACGATCGCCGATCAGGCCAAGCGTCAAGCCTTGCTCCAGCCAGGCCTTGGCGCCGGCGAGCACCAGCGCGAAGCCATCGGTCGAGCCGATCGCCTGCTTGACCTGTTCATCGGGGCTGCCGGCAAAACCGAAATTGCGAACCTCGACAAAGGTGCCGCCCGGCATCTCGGTAAAAGTCCAGACCACCGTGGTCGGCGGATCGCTCCATTGCAGGACGATCTTTTCGTTGCTGGCGAACTCGCTGACCGTGACCGGCGTCGAAACGCCATACATCCGCCATTCCCAGCGAACCTCGTTGCCGCTGTCGAGCCTGTCGCTGCCGTGGGTGAACCAGAATTTCGTCGTGATCGCCGGATCGACGATGGCCTCGAATACTTCTGCGACCGGCCGCCGGATCAGCATGCCGGCTTCGGCGGTCGGTATCTCACGGAAGTCCATTTCGTCCTCCTTCCGTACAAGTTTCCGTCACCAGGCGTCGGGTTCGCGCACCAGGTGAATGATGTTGGCCGGATTGCTGATCCAGCCGCCACGAAAACCCTCGCCGAGCGCCTCGATGGCGTCGCAGCGCACAACGCCGGCCTTGGCGAGATGATCGGCGGCGGCCGGAAAATCGTCGGTGAACAGCTCCAGCCAGATTTCGGCCTGGCTCAGCATCGGCGCCTCGTCGATCCACAGGCGATTGGGGCCGAGTTCGAAACCAATGGCCGGCGCCTTGGCCGTGAACGGTTTTAGGCCGACGACATCGCGGTAGAAAGCGATCGTCTCCTGGTGTTGGTGTGTCGGCACTTTTATGGCGATGTTGATGCCGCCGGTGATCTTCGCAGCCATTGTTTGCTCCGTCTTCTCAGATATTGTCTTCATTGGCGGGCTCGCCCTTCATCTCGCTGCGATAGTAGCCGTCGCGCAAATTGATGCCGTATTCGACATAGGCCTTCATGCAGGCCAGCATCTGCGACCAGCCCTCGCAATTGAGGTAGGATTTTTTCAGACCGACCGCGTCCTCGTGCCAGCCGGCCTCGGCGATGGTGACGAAGGTGCCGCCGTCGTCCAGCGGCTCGAAATTCATCTCGATGCGGGTCTTGTAGGCCGGCTTGCCGTCGGCGTCGGTGGCGTCCCAGCGCAGCACGATGCGGTTGTCTTTCTCCACCTCGTCGACCTCGACCGGGACCTTGCCCCACCAGATGACCCTGGCGCCGGCCACCAGCGGGGCACTGGCGCCGCCGATGGTGGTGAAATAGCCGCTGAGCTTGTTCGGATTGACGACCGCATCGAAGACTTCGGCAACCGGTTTGCCGATGCGGCCCGAAACTCTGAATCCAAGAGACATATCCACAGCTCCTTCCTTGATCGGATCGATATTATGTTATAAAAATATAACATGTCAAGCAAGGCGCAGGATGACAATGTTTTCAAGGCGCTGGCGCATCCGCGCCGGCGCGCGCTGCTCGACGAGCTAAAGGACGCGCCGCGGACCACCGGCATGCTGTGCGATGCCTTTCCCGACATGGACCGCTGCACCGTCATGCTGCATCTGAAAGTGCTGGAGGAAGCCGACCTGGTGGTGGCGCGGCGCGAGGGGCGCGAACGCTGGAACCATCTCAATGCGCTGCCAATCAAGCAGATCCACGACCGCTGGATCAGCCAGTACGCCACGCATGCGATCAGCATTCTCGACCGGCTGAGATCCGATCTGGAGGACTGAGCGTTCGCAGGAAAGCAGCTGGCGGTTACCTTGCCGCCCATACTTACGGCGCGGCTGGACGAATTGAGCCGATTTATCTATAAGCCGGCCATTCCGAGATAGAGCGCCGTACGTCCATCCGGACGCAGCAGGGACGTTCTGAAATTTTGACTTCGAGCATTTTGGCAAAGGCGAGGTGACTACCTCGCTGCAGGATGCTCTGCCAAGAAGACGACAGGGGGTGCCATGGCTGGCCATTCACAGTTCAAGAACATCATGCACCGCAAGGGCCGCCAGGACGCGGTGCGGTCGAAAATGTTTTCCAAGCTGGCGCGCGAAATAACCGTCGCCGCCAAGAGCGGCACGCCGGACCCGTCGATGAACCCGCGCCTGCGTCTTGCCGTGCAGAACGCCAAGGCGGTGTCGATGCCGAAAGACAACATCCAGCGCGCCATCAACAAGGCGTCGATGGGCGACGCCGAGACTTACGAAGCTGTGCGTTACGAAGGCTACGGGCCAGGCGGCGTTGCGCTCATCGTCGAGGCGCTGACCGACAACCGCAACCGCTCGGCGTCGAATGTGCGTGCCGCCTTCACCAAGGCCGGCGGGGCGATGGGGGAAACCGGCTCGGTGTCGTTCATGTGGGACCGTGTCGGCGAAATCTTCTATCCGGCATCGGTAGGCAGCGCGGAGAAGGTCATGGACGCGGCGATCGAGGCCGGGGCCGACGACGTCCAGTCGGACGAGGAAGGCCACACGATCTATTGCGCCTTCGAGAATCTTGGTGAGGTGTCGAAGGCGCTGGAAGGCGCGCTCGGCGAGGCTGAATCAGTGAAGCCGATCTGGAAGCCGCAGACCAACATTGCGGTTGATGAGGAGCGGGCACAGTCGCTGATGAAGTTGGTCGCCACGCTCGAGGACGACGACGACGTGCAGAGTGTCTACGCCAATTTCGAGGTCGACGACGAGACCATGGCGAAGCTCAGCGCGGCATGAGCACAGCTCAGCCCGACATGAGCGAGCTCAGTCCGAGACATGAGCGGAGCTCAATCTGATATGACCGAAAAGGTGCTGCCCCAGGTCCGCATCAGCTATTGCGTGCAGTGCCACTGGCTGCTGCGGGCCGGCTGGATGGCGCAGGAGCTGCTTTCGACCTTCGCAACGGATCTGGGCGAGGTCACACTGGTGCCCGGCACCGGCGGCATCTTCACCATTTCCTGCAACGACACGCTGGTCTGGGACCGCAAGCGCGACGGCGGCTTTCCTGATGCCGCGAGGCTCAAGCAGCTGGTCCGCGACGTGATCGATCCGGACCGTGATCTCGGCCATGTCGACCGCAAGAGCGACAAGTCAAAAGATTCCACGTCAAAAGACCCTGCCTGAGGCAGGGTCCCTGCATTCACCGCCACGCCATGATGAAGCAGGCCAGCGCGACGATGGCTGTGATGGTGCGGACGTGGTTCCACATCACCCAGTCCCTGAGATAGGTGGCCCACACGGCGGCGCCGTTGGCGCTGGCCGCATCGACGGCTGCCAGTGCGTTGTTGAGCGGCACGTTGAAAATCATCGTCACGAACAGGTTGCCGACGACATAGATCAGGGCGCCGGCGAGAAGCCAGAATGAACCCGGTTGGCCCCAGCCGATGACAGCGCCGACAACGAGGACGAGGCTGATCAGCCCGGTGCCGAAAAGCGCGGTCATGAACAGCGGCGTCACCGCAGTGACGTTGATCGAATTCATGGCGGCGATGCCGCCCGCGGCAGGCATGCGGGCGAGGCCCGGCATGACGAAGCTGGAAAAGGCGAAGAAGACACCAGCGACAACGCCCGAGCCGAGCGCGGCGATGAAGGTGAGGCTGGGAAGCAGTTTCATGATCATGTCAGTCACTCCATATGCCCGTACCAGCGGTTTCGGTTGCATAGGCGGAAAAGTCCTTTGGGGCGCGGCCGAGCACGCGCTCGACGCCGTCGGTCAGCGACTCGTTGCGGCCGTCGAGCACTTCGGTGAACAGCTCGTTGAGCAGCCAGGCGAACTCGGCAGGCAACTCGTATCCGGCTACTGCGGCGGTGAACTCGGCATGCGAAATCCTGACAAAGCGGATGTCGCGGCCGGCCGCCTTGCCGATCTCGGCGACCGCCTCGGCGAAGCTCAGCAGCCGCGGGCCGGTCAGCTCGTAAAGCTGGCCGACATGGCCTTGCCGGGTAAGCACTGTCACGGCGGCGTCGGCAATGTCGTCGGCATCGACGAACGGTTCTCCGACAGTGCCGACCGGCAAAGCCACCTCACCGGCGAGCAGCGGATCGAGCAAAAAACTCTCGCTGAAATTCTGGGAAAACCAGGCGCAGCGCAGGATCGTCCAGTCGGCGCCTGAGGCTTTCAGCATCTCTTCGGCACGTTGCGCTTCGATTTCGCCGCGCCCCGACAGCAGCACCAGCCGGCGCACACCGCTTGCCACGGCAAGGTTGGCGAAGGCGCCGACCGCTTCGGCCGCACCGGGCACCGCAAGATCGGGATAGTAGCTGATGTAGACGGCACCGAGACCATCGAGCGCGGGTTCCCAGGTCGTATTGTCTTCCCAGTCGAAGGGCGGGGTGCCCGAGCGCGAGCCGATCCGTACCGGCAGGCCCTGCGCCGTCAGCCTGTCCGCGAGACGACGGCCGGTTTTGCCGGTGCCGCCGAGGATCAAAATCGGTTTTGCTTCTGTGTCGATCATGGCGATTTTCCTTTGCTCACAAATATGAGTAATCCTCACATTTGCAAAACGTGATAAACCCTCGTATTTTGTGAGTCAAGCCAATTTGTTGATCGTTCGCCAGGAGACAGTGATGGAAGGCTCGACCGTATCGGGTTCACAGGATGGCCAGATCGCATCGCCGCGCCGGGCGCCCAGCCAGCAGCGCAGCCGGGAGCGGGTCGAGCGGATGCTGGCCGCCGCCTCTGCGCTGATCGCCGAGCAAGGCAGCGATGCCATGCGCATGGGCGAGGTGGCGGAACGGGCCGGCGTGTCGATCGGCTCGCTCTACCAGTTCTTCCCGGACAAGCGAGCGATCATCTGGGCGCTGGCCGAGCGCTACACCGCCGAAAGCCAGGCCTGCATCGCGGCAGCGCTTGCACCGGTTAGCGACGCCGAAGGGCTGCGGCGGGCATTTTCCGAGCTGGTGGATATCTATTACGGGCTATTCCTGGCCGAACCGGTGATGCGCGACATCTGGTCGGGCACGCAGGCCGACAAGGCGCTGCGCGAACTCGAACTCGCCGACAGCCGGGCCAACGCCGAATTCCTCACCGCGGTGCTGAGGCGGCTGCGGCCTACCGCCGATCCGGCGGCGCTGGAAACGACGGCGTTTCTCACCTGGCAGATGGGCGAGGCCACCATGCGGCTGGCGATCTCGGTCGGGCGCCAAGAAGGCGACGACCTGGTCGCCGCCTACAAGCGGATGGCGCTGCGCGAACTGGTTGGCGAATAGAGAGCCGCATTCAACAAAAAACCCGCCACGAGGGCGGGTTTCTTTCGATCCGAAAAGGCTTGCGGCTTAGAGGCCGAAACCTTCGAAACGCTTCTTGAACTTCGACAGGCGGCCGCCGCGGTCGAGCAGGGTCTGCTGGCCGCCGGTCCAGGCCGGATGGGTGGTCGGGTCGATGTCGAGGTTCATCGTATCGCCTTCCTTGCCCCAGGTCGAACGGGTCATGTATTCGGTGCCGTCGGTCATGACGACCTTGATGGTGTGGTAGTCGGGATGAATATCGGTCTTCATTGTGCTATTCCTGGTTCGCCGGCGCCGCTGACGGGCATAAAGCCTGCGTCGATGCGCCCCTTTTTAAAACTCGAAGCCGCAGCTATTGAGGAGCCACGGCTTTTAAAAACGGTCGGCGAGCCTATACATCAGCCGGAATTGAATCACAAGGCCGCGGTAAGGCATATTGAGGCGCATGCCCAGAAGGCGGCCAGAGGAAACGGTCATGGCGCATACAAGCGGCGATGCAGACGAGCGTAGGCGCTCGCTCAAGCCGCTGCGGCGCCTGTTCCCCTACATCACCCGCTACCGGAAAATGGTCATTGGCGCGGTCGTCTCGCTGACCGTTGCTGCGGCGACGACGCTGGCGCTGCCGCTGGCCGTGCGGCGGATGATCGACCACGGCTTTTCCGCTTCCGATTCCATTTTCATCGCCGAGTATTTCGCGATGCTCGTGGTGATGGCTGCCTTGCTCGCCGCGGCGTCGGCCTGCCGCTATTATTTCGTCATCACGCTGGGCGAGCGCGTCGTCGCCGACATCCGCAGCGACGTGTTCCGCCATGTCACGACGCTGTCGCCATCCTTTTTCGACACCGCACAGTCGGGCGAGATCGTCTCGCGGCTCGCCGCCGACACGACGCAGGTCAAGTCGGCGGTCGGTGCCACCGCGTCGGTGGCGCTGCGCAATGTCATTCTTGGGCTTGGCGCCGTGGCGATGATGGTCTTCACCAGCCCGAAACTGTCGGGCCTCGTCATCGCCGCCATTCCGGTGATCGTGCTGCCGCTGGTCGCCTTCGGCCGCTCGGTGCGGCGCAAATCGCGGCTCGCGCAGGACACGCTGGCCGACGCCACGGCCTATGCCAGCGAGCAGATCGGCGCGGTGCGCACGCTGCAGGCATTCACCAACGAGAAGCTGGTCACCGGGCATTTTTCAGCTGCCGTGGAAGCGGCTTTCGAGGCGGCGCGGTCCTCGATCTTTGCCCGCTCCTTCCTCACCTTCTTCGCCATCTTCATGATCTTTTCCTCGGTGGTGGCGGTGCTGTGGTTCGGCTCGCGCGACGTGCTCGACGGCACGCTGTCGCCCGGCACGCTCGGTCAGTTCCTGCTCTATTCGGTGTTTGCCGCCGGCGCGCTCGGTGCGCTGTCGGAAGTGTGGGGCGAGCTTTCCCAGGCGGCGGGCGCTGCCGAACGGCTGACCGAGATCCTGGCCGAGAAGCCCGCAATCCAGGCCCCAGCGCATCCTAAACCGCTGCCGGCGACGGCCAGGGGCGCAATCAGTTTCGACGACGTGTCCTTCTCCTATCCGGCCGGGCCCGACCGCGCTGCCGTCAACGGCCTGAGTTTCCAGGTCATGCCCGGCGAGACGGTGGCGATCGTCGGCCCGTCGGGCGCCGGCAAGAGCACCGTCTTTTCGCTGCTTCTGCGCTTTTACGACCCCGAGACCGGCAAGATTATGATCGACGGCGTCAATGTGCGCGAGGCCGACCCCGTCGCCATCCGAGAGCGCATCGCCATCGTGCCGCAGGACGTCACCATCTTCGCGGCCAGCGCGCGCGACAATATCGGCTTCGGCCGCCCGGACGCCAGCCAGGCCGAGATCGAGGCGGCGGCCAGGGATGCGCTTGCCGACGAGTTCATCCTAAAACTTGAGAACGGTTATGACAGCCAGGTCGGCGAGCGCGGCGTGACCTTGTCCGGCGGCCAGCGCCAGCGCGTGGCGATTGCCCGCGCCATCCTGCGCGATGCGCCGATCCTGCTGCTCGACGAGGCGACCTCGGCGCTCGACGCCGAAAGCGAGACGCTGGTGCAGACGGCGCTGGAACGGCTGATGCAGGATCGCACCACGATCGTCATCGCCCACCGGCTGGCGACGGTGCTGAAGGCCGACCGGATCCTGGTCATGGATGGCGGTTGCATCGTCGAGGAAGGCACCCACCAGAGCCTCGTCGCCAAGGGCGGCATCTATGCGCGGCTGGCCAAGCTGCAATTCGAAACCGGGGCGAACGCTTTCAGGGGCGCCGCGGAGTAGTAGGACGACGCTGCCAAACGGCTTCGTCTTTTGGAAATGGCGCTGGTCGGCAGTGACGAAATTGCCGCCGCGTTCCATGCGCTTGAAGATATGTCAGGCGCCCTTCAGCACCTCCCCATAGCGCTTGCGCAAATCCTCGGTGAAATGCGTGGCGTTGAGCTTCTCTCCGGTGGCGCGCTCGAGCAGTTCGGGCGTCGACCAGCGTGAGCCTTGCGACCAGATCCTTTCACGGCGCCAGTCGTTGATCGCCGCGAAATCCCCCTTGGCGAGGTCTTCGTCGGCCGAAGGATGATCTCTGGTCAGCGCCGCCCATTGCTGCGCCGCCATCATCGCGCCCAGCGTATAAGACGGGAAATAGCCGAAGGCGGCACCCGGCCAGTGCACGTCCTGCATCGGCCCGTCGGCCGGGTTGTCGATGGTCGACAGGCCGAGATAGTCGCGCATCCTGGCGTCCCAGGCCTCGGGCAGGTCTACCGCCTCCAGCCGCCCCGAGACGAGCTCCTGCTCCAGCTCGTAGCGCAGGATGACGTGCAGCGGATAGGTCACCTCGTCGGCGTCGACGCGGATCAGGCCGCGCTCGACCCGGTGTACATGCGGCAGGATGTCTTCGATCGACCAGGCCTCGCCGAGGTGCTTTTCGACCACCGGCAGCGCCCAGCGCCAGAATTCGGGATTGCGGCCGATCTGCTTCTCGACAAACAGGCTCTGGCTTTCATGCACGGCCATGCCGCGCGCCTTGCCGAGCGGCCAGTGCGCCCACGCCTGCGGCAGGTTCTGTTCGTAAAGCGCGTGGCCGGTTTCGTGCAGCACGCCCATCAGCGCCGACAGGAAGTCGGAGGTCTTGTATCGGGTGGTGATGCGCACGTCGCTTGGCACGCCACCGCAGAACGGATGATGCGATACCGACAGCGAGCCGTGGGTGAGATCGAAGCCGACCGCCGCCATCATGGCGAGGCCGAACTCGCGCTGCTTTTCGATCGCATAGCTGCCCGAAAGCGGTTTTAGCGGATGTTTCGCCAGACGCTTTTCCTGCACCGCCAGTGCCTCCGGCACGAAATCCCTAAGAAAGGTCTTCAACTCGGCGAAGACCGGCGTGATGTCGGCGGCGCGGTTGCCGGGGTCGTACTGCTCCATCAGCGCGTCATAGGGATCGAGGCCGAGCACGTCGGCGCGAAGGGCTGCTTCCTCGCGCACCAGCGCGACGACGCCTTCGAGCGCCGGCAAGAACCCGGCCCAGTCGTTCTTTGCGCGCAGGTCGCGCCACAGCTGCTCGGAGCGCATCCGGGCGGTGGTTTGACGCTCGACGAATTCGACCGGCAGACAGGTCAGGTTGGTGTATTGCCGCCGGAACTCCCTGACAGCGGCCTGCTGTTCTTCGTTCAGCGTTTCCTGTTCGGCCGCTGCGATCCAGTCCGCGATCTCCGGCGCTGTCGCTCTGGCGTGATGCATGCCGGCCAGCGCCGATAGCGCCTCGGCGCGCTTTTCGCCGCCGCCGACGGCCATGTGGGTCGCCTCGTCGGCGGCAAGAATGGCGAGCGCATGCTCCAGTGCTTCGAGCTTGTGGCCGAGGTCGTCGAGTTTTTGAAAGGACATTGTGAGTTCCGCTGAATTCGAACGGCGGGAAAAGATACCAATGCGCTGAAATTGGCAAGCCTGAAGGGCGTCGGCGATGGGCGCATTGGTTGATGGCAGAGCGAGGCGCCCCCCTCTGTCCTGCCGGACATCTCCCCCCTCGTGGGGGAGATTTCCGGTAGGACAGAGGGGGGGCGCGAAGGATCGCTGCAGAGCGCTTTTGTTCTGGTCCGCTGCATTCTTCGGCTGGCGTAACGGCATGGGTCCCAGGGTCCTCGCCGCGTCTTGGAGGTAGGTCGCCAGCGAACGCTTGCCAGGGGCTGGGCTATCGGTTCTGATCGCCGGACAAGAACTGGGCGTCGATTCCGCGGATGCACCGAGCTGTCGTTGGCAAGAGGGCCGCCCGTCGCCGAACAACCCCGGCGAGCGGCGGCTACCCCAGGCGGGTTTTGCGTCTTCGTGCCGCAAACAGCACGGTGGGTCAGGCCCGAGGGCATGCTTTGCGCGACATGCATAAAATGCGGCCGCCGCCTGGAGCCGGGGCGATCAGCGCTCGGTCAGTTTCAGCTCGATGCGGCGGTTCTTGTTGCGCGCGTCTTCGGTGTCGGCGGGGTCGAGCGGCTGGAATTCGCCGAAGCCGGCGGCAACCAGGCGGTTGGCCGGCACGCCGTTCTCGATCAGGAACTTCACCACCGAGGTCGAGCGCGCCGTCGACAATTCCCAATTGTCGCGGTAGCGGCCGGTGCCCGACAGCGGCTTGTCGTCGGTGTGGCCGTCGACGCGCAGCACCCAGTTGATCTCCGGCGGGATCTCTTTCTGCAGGTCGATGATGGCGTCGGCGAGCTTCTTCATCTCGTCCTTGCCGGCATCGTTGATCACTTCGGAGCCTGTCGGGAAAAGCACTTCCGACTGGAAGACGAAACGGTCGCCGACGATGCGGATGTTCTCGCGATCGGCGAGGATTTCGCGCAGGCGCCCGAAGAAGTCGGACCGGTAGCGGTTCAGTTCCTGCACACGTTGCGCCAACGCGACGTTCAGGCGGCGGCCGAGATCGGCGATCTTGGTGTTGGACTCGCGATCGCGCGCTTCCGACACGTTGAGCGCTTCTTCGAGCGCTCCGATCTGTCTGCGCAGCGCCGAGATCTGCTGGTTGAGGATTTCAACCTGGCTCAGCGCCTGCTGGCTGATCTGGCGCTGGTTGTCGAGTTCGCCCGACAGCGCCGTGGCCCGCTGGTTGGCGGCGTCGCCGGCACCGGCGCCTTGCGCCAGCAATTGCTCGAGCCGGCTCTTTTCCGCCTCCGACGCCGACAGCGACGCCTGCAAATTGGCGAGCGAATCTTCCTTGTCCTGCGTTGTCGAACGCTCCAGCGCCAGAAGCTGGGTCAGTTCGTTGATCTGCGAATTGAGGCGGTTGAGCACCGTGTCCTTGCCGGAGATTTCGCGGCCGAGCAGGAACTGCGCCAGCACGAAGACGGTAAGCAGGAACATGATCGCGAGCAGCAACGTCGACAGCGCGTCGACGAAGCCCGGCCAGTAATCGATACGGCGATCGGCACGGCGGCTCCTGGCGAGAGCCATGCTAATGGACTCCAGTCTTCTTCAAGGCGTCCGCAATCTTCTCCAGAGTGTTGCGCATCGCCTTCTGCTCGTCCGACTGGGCCTCGACCCAGTCGCGCATGATCTGCTGCTCCGAGCGCATGTTCTTGACCAGGCCCGAAATGCCGTCGGCAAGGTTGGCCATGGCGGTGGCGACACGCGGATTGGCGCCGCCGCCGTTCTCTTGCATGCTGCGCAGTCTTTCCGACAGGACGCGGATCTCGTCGGAGGACTCGGCCCTGGGCGGTTCGGCGACAACGATGTCGGAGGACAGGTCGGTGACCGAGGACAGCCAGTTTTCGAGCTCGGTGTAGAAGCGTGTCTGGGCGCGGCCAGCCTGCAGGTCGAGGAAGCCGAGCACCAGGGAACCGGACAGGCCGAACAGGGAGGACGAGAAGGCGGTGCCCATGCCGGCCAGCGGCGCGGAAAGCCCGGCCTTCAGAGATTCGAGCACGGCGGCGGCATCGCCAGTGCCGGGATCGAGCGAATCGATGGTTTCGCGGATCGAGCCGATCGTGTTGAGCAGGCCCCAGAAGGTGCCAAGCAGACCAAGGAATACCAGCAGCCCGACAAGATAGCGCGAGGTGTCGCGGCTTTCGTCGAGGCGGGTGGCGATCGAATCGAGCATGGTGCGCATTGAGCTGGTCGAGAAGGCGATCGTCGGCGAGCGGCCGATCATCGCCTTCATCGGCGCCAGCAGCACCGGTTCGGTGGTTTCGGAGCCGGCCCGAAAAGAGTTGACCCAGCGCACTTCGCGAAACAGCCGGCCGACCTGCGCGAAGGCCAGCAGGATGCCGACCGCAAGCACGCCGACGATCAGGCCGTTGAGACCGGGATTGGTGGCAAAGGCTGTCGAGATCTGACGGGTCAGGATGGCGGCGATGAAAGCGACGATCATCAGGAAGATGACCATGGTCAGGAGAAAGACCTGCGGGCTCGACAATTTGTGCGGATCGTACATCAGCACGTCGGAGCGCCTGCCCATGCCGAAGGATTTGAGTAAAGCCATCCGTGCCCCGTTTCCGATGCCGCTGCCGCCGCCAATTCACGTTTGACGGCGACTCTAAACGCAATTGTGACCAAATTGAATGGCGCTTGGCAATATTGCCAAGCGGACCATTGCGTTAGAGTCGGTTGATGACCAGGCAGTCGACCATGGCGGCAAGATGCAGGCTGGCGCCAGTGACGACAAAGCCGTGCCACAGCGCATTGTGGAAGCGCAGGCCCTTCCAGGCGAAGAAGATGACGCCGCAGGAATAGACGATGCCGCCGGCGACGATCAGCGCGATCGACGTCGTCGGCAATGTCTCGACGAGCGGCTCGACCAGAACGATGCCGCTCCAGCCGATGGCGAGATAGAAGACGATCGCCAGCCGGTCGAAGCGACCGGGAAGAAGCACTTTGATGGCGATGCCGATCGCTGCCGCGACCCAGACCAGGACGATCATCGAGATGGCCAGCGACGGACCGTCGAGCTGGGCGAGGAAAGGCGTGTAGGTCGCGGCGATGAGCAGATAGATCGCGGCATGGTCGAAGCGCCGCAATATCCACTTGGCAGGCGACGACACCGGCCACAGATTATAGGCCAGCGACACCGACAGCACGGCGAGCAGCGAAACCACGTAGAAGGCGGCAGCGATATATTCGCCCGGACCGGTATGGAAGGCAGCCAGCGCCAGCAGCGTCGAGCCAGCAGCAATGGCGAGCACGATGCCCACCGCATGGACGATGCCGTCGGCGATCATTTCGGCGCGCGAATAGTGCCAGCGGCCCATGAAGGGGATTTCGATCTGGGATTTCGGGCCGATATGCGTCATGAATGATCCTGCATCCCCTTATTTGGGCGGATGCCGGACAGCATTTCAAGCTATCGTTGCGGTTTTGCGACTGCGGCGGTTCAGCGCGCCAAGTCCGGGTTCATGCTTTTCGGGGATCACGGTCTAGCGCGGCGTCACCGGCTTCCTGACGGTCTTCAACAGCGCACGCTGGATGGTCTCGTTGCCGGCGATGATCGAGCCGCCATCCAGCATGTTCTGCCCGCCGGCGAAGTCGGAGATGAAGCCGCCCGCCTCGCGGATCAGCAGGATGCCGGCGGCGACGTCCCAGGCCGACAGGCCGGTTTCCCAGAACCCGTCCATGCGGCCGGCAGCGACGTAGGCGAGATCGAGCGAGGCGGAGCCGAGGCGGCGCACGCCCGAAACTTCGGCCATCACGTTGCGCAGCTCGATCAGGAAATTGCCATGTTGGCCGCGGCCGAGATGCGGCACGCCGCAGCCGATCACCGTGTCGATCAGCTTGGTGCGGCCGGCAACCCGCAGCCGGCGGTCGTTCATGAATGCGCCGCCACCGCGCTCGGCGGTGTAGAGTTCGTCCATCGCCGGATTGTAGACGACACCGGCGACGATCTGGCCCTGGCGCTCCAGCGCGATCGAGATGGCGAAGAGCGGAATGCCGTGCAGGAAATTGGTGGTGCCGTCGAGCGGGTCGACGATCCAGCGGTGCTGGCTGTCGTCGCCTTCGATCAGGCCGCGCTCCTCCATCAGGAAGGCATAGCCCGGCCGCGCCTTCGACAGCTCGGTGAAGAGGATTTCTTCTGCCTTGCGGTCGGCCTGGCTGACATAGTCGCCCGGCCCCTTCATCGAGACCTGCAGGTTCTGCACTTCGCCGAAATCCCGCGACAGCGAGCGGCCGGCCTTCATAGCGGCCTGGACCATGACATTGAGGATCGCGGAACGCGCCATTGCTCTTCTTCCTGCCGCTGCGCCTATTTGCCTTAAGGCATGATCTTATCCAAAAAGTCTGCAACTTTTTGGGATGATGCTATTTGCTTTGAGACATGATCTTGTCCAAAAAGTCTGCAACTTTTTGGGATCATGCCTTAGTCGGCGCGGCGCACATAAGTGATTTCGTTGGTGTCGACGATGATACGCTCGCCCGAGCCGATGAAAGGCGGCACCAGCACGCGAATGCCGTTTTCCAGCATCGCCGGCTTATAGGACGAGGCGGCGGTCTGGCCCTTCACCACCGGGTCGGCCTCGGTGATCGTCAGCGTCACCTGGTCGGGCAGCGAAATGCCGATCGGCCTTTCGTCATAGAGCTGGACCGTCACCATCATGCCGTCCTGCAGGAAGGCAGCGCGATCGCCGACGAAATCCTTTTGCAATTCAAGTTGCTCGTAGCTTTCGGTGTCCATGAACACCAGCGCTTCGCCCTGTTCGTAGAGGAAGGAGAAATCCTTCATCTCCAGTCGGATCTGCTCGACTGTCTCGGCCGAGCGGAAACGCTCATTGAGCTTGGTGCCGTTGATCAGGTTCTTCAGCTCGACCTGGTTGTAGGCGCCACCCTTGCCGGGCTTGACGGTGTTGGTTCTGACCGCCACCCATAGGCCGCCGTCATGCTCGATGACATTGCCGGGACGGATTTCGTTGCCATTGATCTTGGCCATGATGATGTGATCCGGAATGAGATTTCGCGACGAAAGCGATTTGGCGCCTCCAAGACCACAAATCGCCAGGAGAGGCAAGGGATTGGGCAAGAGGGGGAGTGGGCAAGAGGGGGAGCGGG
>NZ_JBVVPY010000004.1:0-85379 GCF_055811335.1 Mesorhizobium sp. WSM4847
CATGCCCACCCGCTCGGCATCCTCGACACCAGGCGCATGAAGCTTGTCCGCCGCAGCGCTGCGGCGGACACGACAGGGGGAAAACTGTAACCCATGTATCCGGTTCAAAGTGTTACCCATCTTTCAACTGGACACCGGCAGGCGGATGAAGGGCGGCGCAACGCGCGAGTGTGATCTTGGCGGCCATACGGCAACGGTCAAGCCGCCTTGTCGCGGACCTGGTAATCCTTGACCGCGGCGAAGCGGATCGCCTTCCAGCGCTCGGCCTCGTAGTTGAGCGAAAAGGCGTGCTGGGCAAGGAACACCGGATCGTGGTCGAGGTCGCGGGCAATGTCGCCGCGATGCGCCTCGATGAAGCGATGCACCTCGGCCTTGTCGTCGGCCGATATCCAGCGGCAGACGGAAAAGCGCGACATCTCGAAATCGACCGGCAGCGTGTATTCGATATTCAGCCGCTCCTTCAGCACGTCGAGCTGCAGCGCACCGACGACGCCGACGATTGCCGGCGAGCCGTCTTCTGGCGAGAACAGTTGCACGACGCCTTCCTCGGCCATCTGGTGCAGCGCCTCCTTCAGCTTCTTGGCCTTCATCGCGTCGCCGAGCCGGACGCGGCGCAGGATTTCCGGCGCGAAATTCGGCACGCCGCGGAACAGGATCTCCTCGCCCTCGGTCAGCGTATCGCCGATGCGCAGCGTGCCGTGGTTGGGGATGCCGACGACGTCGCCGGCAAAGGCCTCGTCGGCGGTGACGCGGGTGCGGGCGAAGAAAAATTGCGGCGCCGACAGGCTCATCGGTTTTCCCGTGCGCACCAGCTTGGCTTTCATGCCGCGCTCGAGCTTGCCCGAGCAGACGCGGACGAAGGCGATGCGGTCGCGGTGGTTGGGATCCATGTTGGCCTGGATCTTGAAGACGAAGGAGGTCATCCTATCCTCGGTCGCCTCGACTTTGCGGGTATCGGCTTCCTGCGCGCGTGGCGGCGGCCCGTAGGCACCAAGCGCCTCGATCAGGTCGCGGACGCCGTAATTGCGCAGCGCCGAACCGAAATAAACCGGCGTCAGATGGCCCTCGCGAAACGCACCGATGTCGAGCGGGCGGCAGGCTTCGCGCGCCAGCTCCAGCTCCTCGATGAAAGCCTCGCGCTCGTTCTCCGGCAACAGGCCGGCGACGCGGTTGGAGTCGGGACCATTGACCGGCGTGCGTTCTTTCTCGGCGTCGCCCTTGCGCACCGCGTTCAGCGCCAGATGATAGGTGCCGGAAAAGGTTTTGCCGCGGCCGATCGGCCAGGTGATCGGTGCGGTGTCCAGCGCCAGCTTCTGCTCGATCTCATCGAGGATCTCGAACGGGTCGCGGCTTTCGCGGTCCATCTTGTTGACGAAGGTGATGATCGGGATGTCGCGAAGCCGGCAGACCTCGAACAGTTTTAGCGTGCGCGGCTCGATACCCTTGGCGGCGTCGATGACCATGACCGCCGCATCGACCGCCGACAGCGTGCGATAGGTATCGTCGGCGAAATCCTCGTGACCGGGCGTATCGAGCAGGTTGAAGACATTGTCCTCATACTCGAAGGTCATCACCGAGGTGACGACCGAAATGCCGCGCTCGCGCTCGATCTTCATCCAGTCCGACCGGGTCTGGATGCGATCCTTCTTGGCCTTGACCTCGCCGGCAAGCTGGATGGCACCGCCGAACAAAAGCAGCTTTTCGGTCAGCGTCGTCTTGCCGGCGTCCGGATGCGCGATGATCGCGAAAGTGCGGCGGCGCGCCACCGCGTTCGTGATGTCTTCAGCCAATTTGTGGAATCCCATGTGGTGCGCGGGCTTCTAGCAGCGCTTTTGCAGCCTGTCGAACAATTTTGGGCGGTTGCCCGGCCTTGAGATAGGTCCGCCGCAATGGCATCAACAGAGGCGGTTCGATAAAGGTCCATCCATGAGCGCAGCCAAGCACGTCATTGTCGTCGGCGCCGGCATCATCGGTGCGTCCATCGCCTGGCATCTGGCGAAGGCTGGCGCGAACGTGACGATCGTTGCCGACAGCGGTGCGGGCGGCGTCGCCACGCCGAATTCCTTTGCCTGGATCAATGCCAGTTGGGGCAATCCAGAGCCGTATTTCCGGCTGCGTACCCGTTCGATGGCCGAATGGACGCGGCTTGCCCATGACGTGCCCGGCATTCCGCTCGCCTGGTGCGGCGGCCTGTGCTGGGACCTGCCGCCGGCCGAGCTTGAGGCCTATGCCGCCGAGCATTCCGCCTGGGGCTACGGGATCGAGCGCGTCGACCGCGTGGGAGCCGCACGTATAGAGCCCAATTTGACCGAGCTTCCCGACTTCGCCCGTCACGTCGCTGAGGAGGGCGTGGCCGAACCGGTCGCGGCCACGCAGACGCTGCTGGCCGACGCCGAGCGACTTGGCGCGCGGGTGATTACCGGCACGACAGTCACCGCGCTGATACAGACCAATGGCAGGATTAACGGCGTCGATACGTCAGGCGGACGGATTGTCGCCGACGAGGTGGTGATCGCGGCCGGCGCCGGCTCTGCGGCAATTGCGGCAACGGCCGGGCTAAAACTGCCGATTGAGACGCCGCCCGGCCTGATCGTCCATTCACGCCCGTACGAAAAGCTGCTCAACGGCCTGGTGATCGGCGACCGGCTGCACATGCGCCAGACTGCCGAGGGCCGCATCATCGCCGGCTCGGATTTCGGCGGCGCCGATCCGGGCATGGATGCCGAAGCCACAGCCCGCGACCTGTTTGCGGCGATGAAGAGCATGCTGCGCGGCGCCGACCGGCTGGAACTGGATTTTCACACCGTCGGCTATCGGCCGACGCCGATCGACGGCTTTCCGATCATCGGACGGGCTCAAGGCGTGAGCGGCCTCTATGTCGCGGTCATGCATTCCGGCATCACGCTGGCGCCTGCCGTCGGCCTGTTCGCCGGCCGGGAAATACTGGACGACGCGCGCGATCCGCTACTTGAGCCCTATAGGCTAACGCGGTTTGCTCAATAGCCGGGGCGGACGGCGAAAACCGCCGCTCAGCGGCGCTATCGCCCTGGCGATGCCAAGCAGCCGCGATTCTGACCAGCGACGGCCGACCAGCTGCAGGCCGATGGGCAGGCCGTCGCGGTCCTGCTCGCAGGGCATCGACAGTGCCGGGTGGCCGCTGTAGTTGAACACCGCGCCATAGGCTGGCAGCAGCCAGTAGCTCTGCTCCCTGTCATCGACCTTGATTGGTGTTCCCGCCTCGCAATGCGGAAAGGCCGTGGTCATGGCGACGGGACAAAGCAAGACATCGCAACCTTCGAAAAACCGGTCCCAGGCAAGGATTGACTGGTCGCGGTGGGCGAGCGCTTCGAACCAGCGCGAGACCGGTGTCGGTTCTTCTGGCGGCTCCGGCTGCGCAGCCTCCAGCATCATGCCGATCAGCGCGCCGCCTTGCGTCAGATCGTCATGCAGGCCGAGCGTCGGCAGTCTTGCTTCCTCGACGACTGCCCCCGCAGACTTGAGTTGCTCGGCCAGACTTTCGACCGCGGCCCTGATCTCGCCGGCTACCGGAAAACCCGGAAAGGCCGGCGCGAAAGCGATGCGCAGGGTCTTGAGATTGACCCCAGGCATGTCCTCGACCAGCACCGGGGCAAGGTCGGTGTCGCTGCCATCCGGTCCTGCAATGATCCTCAGAATCAGCGCCAGATCTTCGACGTTGCGGGCCAGCGGACCGATGCAGGACATCAGCCGTACGCCGCGCGGTACGCCACCGGGATCGGGAAAGGCGCCGGCCAAGGAGACGCGATGCTCGGTCGGCTTGAGGCCGTAGACGCCGCAGAAGGCTGCCGGCAGGCGGATCGAATCCTGCATGTCGGTGCCGAGTTCGAATGGCGTCATGCCTGCGCAAAGTGCTGCCGCCGCTCCCCCGCTGGAACCGCCGGCGGTGCGCGATAGATCCCACGGATTACTGGTGCGGCCGAACAGCGGGTTGTTCGACTGCCAGTCGCCCAGCATCGTTGCGACATTTGTCTTGCCGACGAGCACGCCGCCGGCCGCCTTCAACCTGAGAACGACCGGGCTGTCTTTTCTCGCCACATAGTCGGCAAAAGGCGGGAAGCCGACCGTCGTCTTCATCCCCAGTGTTTCGTGAGTGTCCTTCAGCGTGAACGGCACGCCGTGCAGCGGCCCGAGAGCGTCGCCGCGCGCCTGCGCTTCGTCGGCCTTCTTCGCGCGAGCGCGAGCCCCTTCCCTGTCGAGCGTGACGACCGCGTTGACCGCCTCATTATGCCTGTCGATCTCAGCCAAATGCGCGTCCAGCGCTTCCACGGCGGAAATCTTGCGGTCGCGGATCGCGGCAGCCAAGTCTCTGGTGGAGGAAAAGACGAGGTCCATGACCAATGCTCCGGCTTGCTAGCGGCGCCAGCCTCACCAAATGGCGGACTACGGCGCGTCTTCAAGCCGAGTTCAGCATTCGAGGACAGGTGGTGCTTGATCGGAATTGCGCTGCGAGGGTCTGTTGAGGGGGCGCTGTCCCGCGATGTTGCCGCGATAGCGAGGGAGCTACACGGCCAGCGCCAGTCTTGCCGGTTCCGGCGCAAATGGACGAGTGGTCATGCCGTCTCTGGTAATGGTGACGAAGCTAGAGGGCGGGATCGGCTGCCAGTCGCCGCCATCACGGTCGAAAGGCTCCGACATCAGGCATCGCCCGCCGCCGTTGCGGAAGACGGAGGTGTAGAGCGTCGGCGCGTGGGCATCGGTCGCATAGCGCACCGCATGGAGCGATTCGCCGTCCGACAAGGCGGCGGTAAGCATCAGCGCCGGTTCGAAGCCGGCGCGGCGCGAGGCGTCGATCACCCGCGCCGTAGCGCGCGACACCGCGCCTTGCGGATCGCCCGCCAGACCCTCGTCGATCATCAGGAGAAAGAAAAGTTCGGAATCGGTGGTGCCCTCGCGCCGATCGAAGACATCGTCGGAGAGCGCGTTTTCCAGCGCCCGGCGGATTCTTTCGAAGCCGCCGATCTGGCCGTTGTGCATGAACGACCAGCGGCCGGCAGTGAAGGGATGACAGTTCATGCGGCTGGTGGCGCCGCCGGTCGAGGCGCGCACATGGGCAAGGAACAGGCTGGACCTGATCTGCCGGCACAGGCTCTTCAGATTGGGATCGGACCAGGCCGGCAGGATGTCGCGATACAGGCCCGGTTCGGGCCGGTCGCCGTACCAGGCGAGACCAAAGCCATCGCCATTGGTCGGCGACTTGGCTTCCTGGGCGCAATGGCTCTGGGCGATCAGCGAATGGCAGGGCGCCGTGACGATGTCTTCCAGGAAAACCGCTTCGCCGAGGTAGGCCGCCCACCGGCACATTCTCTTAATCCCCTCAGGCGCGATCCATGAGAGCCGCAGGCTCCTTGATCGCGTGTGTGCCTCTGTTGTGCGTGCGCTCATAGAGCTCGCGAACGATTCGGCTGGCCGTAGTCTCAAACAGAAACGGCAAGAAAGCGTGAATGAGTGCGGCGAACGCTGCCATGAACAGACGCGAGCAGAACCATGCCGCGAAGGCCATATGGCTGAAATAGGTCTCGCCGACCTTGGCCGGGTGAGAGGTAAAGAGCCTTGCAAGCGGTGTCGTCATGGTGGTCCCTCCTGCCGGGAAAAGCCCCCGATGCTGAGTATTCTGACACGAGGTTTTGATTGATTAGTCCCAAAATATCCTTGTGTCTGGTCAATTATTGGGACAAACATCCCACATGTCGCTGGAAATCGATGAGATCGACCGAAGATTGCTGGCCGAACTGCAACGCGACGGCACGCTGTCGGTCGACCAATTGTCGCAAAGGGTGTCGCTGTCGCGCAACGCCTGCTGGCGCCGGGTCAAGCGGCTCGAGGAAGACGGCGTCATCACCGGCCGGGTGGCGCTGGTCGATGCCGACAAGCTTGGCCTTGGCCTTTCGGTGTTCATCTTGGTCCGGACCTCCAATCATGATCCCGACTGGCTGCAAAAATTCCGGGCGGCAGTGGGCGGCTTTCCCGAGATCACCGGCGTCTACCGCATGTCCGGCGACCTCGACTATGTCTTGCGCGCCCGCGTCGCCGACGTGAAGGCGTATGACCGGCTCTATCAGCGGCTTATCGCCAAGGTGGCGCTGTCGGATGTTTCGGCCTCCTTCGTCATGGAGGAGATCAAGGAGACGACCATCGTCCCCGTAGAACTGCGCTGAAACGGAACTGCGCTGAAAGAAAGCCGTTGATAGTCTGGCCGCCGAGTTGACTGAATCGGCGTTGATAGCGATAGGATCAGCCTCATGCGCGCAGCCCTCTACACTTCCTCCGTCATCGGTCCGGCCGTCGGCTTCATCAGGCTGCCGCACGGTGAAGGCCTGCCGCTTCCCGCCTATGAAAGCCCGGGCGCCGCCGGCATGGATCTGCGCGCCGCGGTGCCGGACGACCGGCCGCTGCTGATCCTGCCGGGAAAACGCGCGCTGGTGCCGACCGGACTGATCCTGGAGATCCCGGAGGGGGTGGAAGGCCAGGTCCGGCCACGCTCGGGCCTCGCCTTCAAGCACGGGCTTACCTGTCTCAACACGCCGGGCACCATCGACAGCGACTATCGCGGCGAGGTCAAGGTGCTGCTGATCAATCTTGGCGACGAGGATTTCGCGGTGACGCGCGGCATGCGGATCGCGCAGATCGTCTTCGCCCCGGTGACGCAGGCGACGGTCGATGAGCGCAGCTTGGCCGGCGGAACGACGCGCGGCTCCGGCGGCTTCGGATCGACCGGCACGGCCTGATGTCGCTACCCAAACTCGTCATCTTCGATTGCGACGGGGTTCTGGTCGACACCGAGAACCTGGCCAATCGGCGCCTCGCCGAATGGCTCAGCGCCGCCGGCTACCCGGCAAGCTTCGAATATTGCCGCAAGAACTTCTCCGGCCGCGCCATGGTCTCGGTGCAGAAGGAAGTCGAGGCGACCGGCGCCAGCCTCGGCGCCGATTTCGTCGACCGTTGGAACGCCGGTCTGCCGGACCTGTTCGCGCATGGCGTCGAAGCCGTCCCCTATGTCAGGCAGTTCATCGAAGCCGTGCACGCTGCCGGCATCGCAACTTGCGTCGCTTCGTCGGCGCGGGTGAGTAAAATGCACATCACGCTCGGCCAGACCGGGCTGCTGCCGCTGTTCGAGCATGCACTGTTCAGCTCGACCATGGTTTCGCGCGGCAAGCCTTTTCCCGACCTGTTCCTGCATGCCGCAAGCACGATGGGCTTCGCGCCAGCCGACTGCATCGTCATCGAGGACAGCGTCGCCGGGACATTAGCCGGCATTGCCGCCGGCATGCGCGTATTTTCCTACTACGGCGACCCGCATTCCGACCGCGACGGCCTGACCGAGGCCGGCGGCATCCTGTTTGACGACATGCGCGAGCTGGCCGGGCTGGTGCCGATCCCCTGATCTGGTCTTCAGGTTTTTATCCGGCTGGACGCGCCAGGCGCCCATGCTAGCTTGCCAATGTTCGACAGTGGGAGGCGCCCAGCCTATGAACTCGATCCTGTTTCGCTTCACCCTCGCCTGCTTGCTGCTGCCGTGTCTGTGGGCCGCGGCCGGCGCGCAGGGCGTCAGCTTCCCGGACCTTGGCAGCACCATCCCCGGCCACGAGAACACGACCTATCTCGACCTCGCCAGGATGGTCATTCCCGATCTGGCGGCGGACAAGGATGGCTTCTACGGTGGCTCCATGCCGATCGAGATGCGCCATATCGAAGGTGGGGATAGCGGTGGCTCGCCGCCCGAAACGTCGGGCTTTTCCGATGCTGGCGTGCTCCAGATCAGGGCCGGCGGCAAGGAACGGCTGGCCATGCTGTTCGACCTCGGCAGTTCCTCCGACAGCGCAGAGGGCTTTGCGGTGCTGGCGCTCTACGATCTTGCCGGCAAGCCGAGACTGCTCGACGCTGTCAATGTCGCCGTCGACCGGAGCACCTATTTCCGCGATCCGGGCAAGCTTCCGATCGGGCTAGGCGATGACGTCATCATCACCCTGAGCACGCATTTCAATTCGAGCCAGGGCTATGTGAGCACGCCGCTGATCCTGGTCCGCGACGACAGGTTCGAGCTGATCGACATGATCTCTACGTTCGACGAGTCCCTGTGCGCCTACAGGCGCACGCAGGAGTTGGCGTTTCAGACCGTTGCGGAAGGCCAGCCCTATGCGGCCATCAAGGCGACGGTGACCGATGCCACCATGCCGAATGGCGAAAGCTGCGACGATGCGGCGCCCGAGGCTTCCTCGCGCGACATCTCCGTCACCTACCATTGGGACGGGACCGCGTACGTCAAGGGGTCCGACGCACTGGACAAATTGGCAGGAGAGAACGCCAATCGCTTCTGACCCAATCGCATTCGTTTGCCCGGCGGGCAGTGGCGGGATAAAATGCGCTTCGCACTCTGGGGAGCATCCATGGACAAGGGCAAGACCTTTCGCGACCTGCACAGTTCGATCTTCGTCATGCCCAACCCCTGGGACGTCGGCACGACGAAACTGCTGGCCTCCTTCGGTTTCAAGGCGTTGGCGACGACCAGCGCCGGCTTTGCCTTTTCGCGCGGCCTGCCCGATGGCGCGGTGACCTTCGAGGCGATGATCCACCACTGCCGCGACGTGACCGCGGCGACCGGCCTGCCGGTCTCGGCCGACCTCGAGAAGGGCAAGGGCGACAGCGCGACAAGTGCCGCGGAAACTGTCTTCGCAGCCGAAGCGGCAGGCCTCGCCGGCTGCTCGATCGAGGACCACACCGGCGAGCCCGACAAGCCGATTTATGAATTTTCGCATGCCGTCGAGCGCGTCGCCGCTGCAGCGGAGGCGGCACGGGCGCTGAAGCACGACTTCGTCTTCACCGCGCGGGCCGAGAACTTTCTGTGGGGCAGGCCAGACATCGACGACACGATCAAGCGGCTGCAGGCCTTCGAGAGGGCCGGCGCCGACGTGCTCTACGCGCCAGGCCTCGGCGATGTCGAGACGGTGCAAACCGTCTGCTCGGCGCTGACCAAGCCGGTCAACGTCATGGTGAGGCCCGGCTTCACCATCGCCGATCTTGCCCAGGCAGGGGTCAAGCGCATTTCGCTCGGGCCCTGGCTGACCAACTACGCCTTCGGCATGCTGGAAACGGCGGCGCGCGAGATCCAGCAGGACGGCACCTTCGGCTTCACCCGCACCGCCATGCCGTTCGGCAAGCTGCAGGCGTTGTTTGCCAAATCTTCAGCTTAGATGGGCCCCAGCGCATGAAGCTCAGCGTCGTCGACATGCACACCGGCGGCGAGCCGCTGCGGATCGTCACCGGTGGTTATCCCAGGATTCCTGCAGGCACGATCCTGGAAAAACGCGCCTATGTGCGCGATCACCTCGATCATCTCAGGAAGATCCTGATGTTCGAGCCGCGCGGCCATTACGACATGTATGGCGCGCTGCTGGTGGAACCCGACCTGCCCGGCGCCGACCTCGCCGTGCTGTTCATGCACAATGAGGGCTATTCGACGATGTGCGGCCACGCCATCGTCGCGCTCGGCCGCTACGCCGTCGACGAGGGGCTGGTGGCGCGGCAGGAGCCGCTGACGACAGTCAACATCGAGGCGCCGTGCGGGCTGGTCGTCGTCTCGGTCGAGGTGCAGGACGGCAAGGCCGGTGCTGTGTCATTCGAAAGCGTGCCGGCCTTTCTGTTCGCCCGCGACCAGCAGGTCGAATTGCCAGGTTACGGGGCGATCGGATTCGACATCGCCTATGGTGGCGCCTTCTATGCGCTCGCCGATTGCCGGCAGTTCGGGCTGGAGTTCGGCAGGAACCGCGTGCGCGATTTCGTCGATGCGGCGACGGCACTGACGGAGAAGCTGAAGAAGGGATTCCCGCTGTCGCACCCCGACCATGCCGAGCTTGCCTTTCTCTACGGCACCATCCTGACCGACGGACAGGACGCATATTCCGATAGCCCAACCAAGAACATCTGCGTCTTCGCCGAGGCCCAGGTCGACCGCTCGCCGACCGGATCGGGCGTCGCCGCGCGGCTGGCGGCGATGCATGCCAGGGGCGAAATCGCCGGCCAGACGCGGCTGTTCGAGAGTATCGCCGGCTCGCGCTTTTCCGGCAGCGTGGCGAGGACCGCGAAAGCCGGGCCGCATGATGCCATCATCGCCCGCGTCGGCGGCCGCGCCTTCTACAGCGGCCGGGCCGAATTCATCGTCGAACCCGACGACGAACTGGGACACGGTTTTCTTTTGCGTTAGCGCCGAACCCAACAAAACGGAACGGAGCGTAACGTTTGGCTACAACCGCCATTCGCAAGCCTGCATCACCAGAACATCAGCACTCCTAAGCCGCTTCCCGCGCCGAGATCGCCTTGTGCAGATGTACCATCATGGCGGCGGCGAACAGCGGCGTCAAAAGGTTGAGCAGCGGCACTGCGAGGAAGGCAGCGACAACCAGCCCGGCGAGGAACACCGTGACGGCATGTTTATTGCGCAACGCCCGGGCGTTGGCCTCCGGGCGAAAGCGCATCGCGGCGAATTCGAAGAATTCACGTCCCAGCAGATAGCCGTTGACGATGAAGAAGGCGGCGATGTTGATGCCCGGCACCAGCAGAAGCAGCAAGGCCAAAAGGTTGCCGACGATGACGACGCCAAAGAATTTGATCGCCAGCACCAGCGAGCGCAGTGCCGGCATCGCGCGGCCGGGTGGGTCATTGGGATAGTCGGTGCGCTCGACCAGTTCGGCGGCGGCGTCGAGGAACAGGCCGGCGATGATCGCCGTCACCGGCGCGATCAGCAGGGCCAGACCGAAGGCAAGGGCGATGGCGGCGATGATGCCGCCCAACCAGCCGGCCCAGGACGGCAGGCCGGGTATCAGGGACTCCAACCACGGCAAGGCCAGCCACTCGACAAGGCTCGTCAACCCGAACCACAAGGCCACCAGCGCCAGCAAGGTGAGCCCCAGCGTCTTGATGAAAACCGAGCGGAATTCGGGCGAGAACAGCCGGCTCAGGGCGGCGCGGGCGGCGTCGAGTATCATCGCGTTTCAAACCCATATGCAACGCGCCCGTTTTGGGCAGGACGCCCCCCGAGATAGGAAAGGGAAATCATCAGCGCAACTGCTGCTGATAACGCAAGTTACCGCGCAAACACCGGCTTGCGGACAGGAATGGTCATCGCAGCCACGCCGGCGACAACAAGGGCCATTCCCCACCACGCCGTCGGGCCAAGGCTCTCGCCGAGGAATACGGCCCCGATACCGACGCCGATCGGCACGCGCAGATAGGCCTGCGAGGTGGTGCCGACGGAGCCCAGCGTATGGATGAGGCGGAAATAAATGCAGAAGGCCAGCGCAGTTGAAAAAACCGAAAGTCCGAGCAGAGCAAGGATCGAGGCCGTTGATGGCGCCAACGCCCAAGGGCGGTCGAACACAAGGCTGAGGGGGACGAGTATCGCGGCGCCGCAAAGCATCGAACCGGCGGCTGGAATCATCGGATCGAGACCCTTGAAGCCGCGACCGAAAATGGCGGCACCTGCGTAGCAGACCGTCGCCGCGACGACGGCAAGCTGCGCCCACAACTGGTGACCAAGGCCGCCAAGCGCCTGGGTGCCGACGATGAGGCATATTCCAGCTATTCCCGCACCGACGCCGAACAGTTTGCGCATGGTCACTGGTTCGTGGCGCGTGATGAGCGCGGTCAGCAAGAAGGTGAAGATTGGGGACGTCGCATTCAGGATCGTGGCCAGGCCGGCGTCTAGCGAGCGCTCGGCCGAGGCTATCAACGTGAACGGCACAACGCTGTTGAGGCATGCCTGGAACGCGAACCGACGCCAGCTGGCGGTATCGCGCGGCAGGGTCAGGCCACGCCAGCGGATGAGGGCGAGAAGAATTCCACCCGCAATCAACGTTCGGGCTGCGATCAGCGTTACCGGCGGGATCGTCTCGACGCCGATCTTGATGAAGGTATAGGAAGCACCCCACAGCACCGCGAGCGCAATGAGGAGCGCCAGCTCGGTCTTCATGTCGGTTTTTGCAGGCATGGCGGGTTCGCAACCTTCGGGGGAACATTGATCGGCGACGCCATCCTTGTAAGCGAGGCACGAAAGAAATGCTTCGATCATTATCCAACCGTGATTGTTGGCTAGGCAAAGCCGCATCAAATCACTAGACCCGCCCGCGGCCGGCATGCCAGAAAGCCGGTGGTTTTTCGCGGAGACATGATTGATGCCGAACTATGACGTGCTTTGTATCGGTAATGCCATTGTCGACATCATCGCCCAGTGCGACGAGGCATTCCTTGAGACGAACGGCATCATCAAGGGCGCGATGAATTTGATCGATACGAGGCGCGCCGAGCTGCTCTACAGCCGCATGGGCCCGGCCATCGAAGCCTCCGGCGGCAGCGCCGGCAACACGGCGGCGGGCGTCGCCAGCTTCGGCGGTCGCGCCGCCTTCTTCGGCAAGGTCTCGAACGACACGCTCGGCGAAATCTACGCCCATGACATGCACGCCCAGGGCGTGGCCTTCGACACCAGGCCGCTCAATGGCGAACCGCCGACGGCGCGCTCGATGATCTTCGTCACGCCGGACGGCGAGCGCTCGATGAATACCTATCTCGGCGCTTGCGTCGAGCTCGGTCCGGAGGATGTCGAGGCGGACAAGGCGTCGGGCGCCGCCGTCACCTATTTCGAGGGCTATCTGTGGGACCCGCCGCGCGCCAAGGAAGCGTTCCGGCAGACGGCGAAGCTCGCCCACGCAGCCGGGCGCGAAGTGTCGATGACATTGTCGGATTCGTTCTGCGTCGACCGCTACCGCGAGGAGTTTCTGGAGCTGATGCGCTCGGGCACTGTCGATATCGTTTTTGCCAATAGCCACGAGATCAAGTCGCTGTACCAGACCGCCTCCTTCGACGAGGCGCTGGCCCAGATCCGCAAGGATTGCAAGATCGCCGCCGTCACCCGCTCCGAAAAGGGCTCGGTCATCGTGCGCGGCGACGAGACCGTCACCATCAATGCGACGGAAATCCGCGAACTGGTCGACACCACCGGCGCCGGCGACCTCTATGCCGCCGGCTTCCTCTACGGCTACACACAAGGCCGCAGCCTGAAGCATTGCGGCGATCTCGGCTCGCTGGCGGCCGGGCTGGTGATCCAGCAGATCGGGCCAAGGCCGCGGCAGAATTTACGCCACGAGGCTGAGCAGGCAGGCCTGATTTAGGAAGAGGCGCTCGCTCCTCAGGCCCCCGCCGTATAAGCGGCAATCGCCGCCATGTTGACGATGTCGCTGTCCTTGGCGTTGAGCGAGACGATCTGAACCGGCTTGTCCAGGCCGACCAGCAGCGGGCCGATAACGGTCGAGCCGCCGAGCTCCTGCAGCATCTTGGTCGAGATCGAGGCCGAGTGGAAGGCCGGCATGATCAGCACATTGGCTGGGCCGGTCAGCCGGATGAACGGGTATTGCGCCATGGCGCGTGCGCTGAGCGCCACGTCGGCTGCCATCTCGCCGTCATACTCGAAATCGACGCGCCGCTTGTCGAGGATGCGCACCGCTTCCTGGATGCGTTCGGAGCGCTCGCCCTGCGGATGGCCGAAGGTGGAATAGGCAAGCATGGCCAGCCGCGGCTCATAACCCATGCGGCGGGCAAAGCCGGCGGCCTCCTCGGCGATGTCGGCGATCTGTTCGGCATTCGGCATATCGTGCACGGCGGTGTCGGCGACGATCACGGTTCGGCCCCGCGCCAGCACGATCGAGGCGCCGATGACGCGGTGGCCGGGCTTGGCGTCGATGATGCGGCGGATGTCGTCGAGCGCCGTCGAGTAGTTGCGGGTGACGCCGGTGACGATGCCATCGGCATCGCCCAGCGCCACCATGCAGGCGGCGAAATGGTTGCGGTCGGTGTTGATCAGGCGCTGGCAGTCGCGAAACAGGAAGCCCTTGCGCTGCATACGCTCGTACAGATAGTCGGTGTAGACGCCGTTGCGGCGCGACAGCCTGGCATTGATGATCTCGATGCCTTGCTTGTTCAGTTCGATGCCGGCGTTCCTGGCGTTCTCCTTGATGATGTCGTCGCGGCCCAGCAGGATGGCGGTGCCGAGCCGCTGGTTCACATAGGAGACGGCGGCGCGCATCACCTGCTCCTCCTCGCCCTCGGCGAAAACGATGCGCTTGGGCTGGCGGCGCACGCGGTCGTAGATGCGCTGAAGGGTCGAGGCGATCGGATCGCGGCGGGCGGAAAGCTCCTGCGCGTAGCGGTCGAGGTCGAGGATCGGCTTGCGCGCGACGCCGGATTCCATCGCGGCCTTGGCAACCGCGATCGGAATGGCCGAGATCAGGCGCGGGTCGAACGGCACCGGGATGATGTAGTTGGGGCCGAATTTCGGCCGCATGCCCTGGTAGGCGGCGGCGACGTCGTCGGGTACATCCTGGCGCGCCAGTTCGGCGAGCGCACGCGCCGCGGCGATCTTCATGTCGTCATTGATGGTGGTCGCCCGCACGTCCAGCGCGCCGCGGAAGATGTAAGGGAAGCCGAGCACGTTATTGACCTGGTTCGGATAGTCCGAACGCCCGGTGGCCATGATGGCATCGGCGCGGATTTCGGCGACTTCCTCCGGCGTGATCTCCGGATCGGGGTTGGCCATGGCGAAGATGATCGGCTTCTCGGCCATGGACTGCACCATCTTGGTGGTCAGCGCGCCCTTGGCCGAGAGGCCGAGGAACACGTCGGCACCGTCGAGCGCCTCGGCCAGCGAGCGTGCGTCGGTCTTGACGGCATGCGCCGACTTCCACTGGTTCATGCCTTCGGTGCGGCCCTGGAAGACGACGCCTTTGGTGTCGCACAGGATGATGTTTTCGGGCGCAAAGCCCATCGCCTTCATCAGCTCGATGCAGGCGACGCCGGCGGCACCGGCGCCATTGCAGACCATTTTAGTGGTCTTCATGTCGCGGCCGGTGATTTCCAGCGCGTTGATCAGGCCGGCCGCCGAAATGATGGCGGTGCCGTGCTGGTCGTCATGAAAGACCGGTATGTCCATAAGTTCGCGCAGCCGCTGCTCGATGATGAAGCACTCCGGCGCCTTGATGTCTTCCAGATTGATACCGCCGAACGACGGCCCAAGGAAACGGACGCAATTGATGAACTCTTCGGCATCCTCGGTGTCGACCTCGAGATCGATCGAATCGACATCGGCGAAGCGCTTGAACAGCACCGCCTTGCCTTCCATCACCGGCTTGGCGGCCAGCGCGCCGAGATTGCCGAGGCCGAGGATGGCGGTGCCGTTTGAGATGACGGCGACCATGTTGCCGCGCGCCGTGTAGTCGAAGGCGCGGCTGGGATCCTCGGCAATGGCAAGCACCGGAACCGCGACGCCCGGCGAATAGGCGAGGCTTAGGTCACGCTGGGTGGCCATCGGCTTGGTGGCGACGATCTCCAGCTTGCCCGGGCGGCCCATGGCGTGGAATTCCAGCGCCTCCTGCGCACTGACGGAGGGGCCGTTGCTTTCGGTTTTCTTGGCCATGATGCTTTCGATTTCCTCACCCGTGCAGCACCTCGTTGAGACGGGCGCGGTGCTTTCTTTTGTGGAACGTTCGGGATTAAGGCTACACTTCGCCGCTGTAAACCGCCAAGCAGATGGCTTGGGAAATTTTGGAAGCAACTTCTTGAACGACGAAACGCCCATTCGCAGCGACAGCGCTACGCCGGCCTTTGCGCCGGCAACGCCGATGATGGAGCAGTATATCGAGATCAAGGCGGCGAACCCGGATTCGCTGCTGTTCTACCGCATGGGCGATTTCTACGAGCTGTTCTTCGACGACGCCGAGAAGGCGAGCCGGGCGCTCGGCATCGTCCTGACCAAGCGTGGCAAGCACCAGGGCCTCGACATCCCGATGTGCGGCGTGCCGGTGCATGCCGCCGACGATTATCTGCAGAAGCTGATTGGACAAGGGTTCCGCGTCGCCGTCTGCGAGCAGATCGAGGATCCGGCAGAGGCGAAGAAACGCGGCGGCAAATCGGTGGTGCGCCGCGACGTGGTGCGGCTGGTAACGCCCGGCACCATCACCGAGGACAAATTGCTGGCGCCGTCGGAATCGAGTTTCTTGATGGCACTTGGCCGGGTCAAGGGCGGAGCCGAACAAAGAAGCGGGGAGCGCGGCAGCGCGACAGGGAACCAAGGAAGTTTTGCGCTGGCCTGGATCGAGATCTCGACCGGCGCCTTCCGGGTTGCCGAGACCAGCGCCGACCGGCTGCTCGCCGATGTCTTTCGCGTCGACCCACGCGAACTGATCGTCGCCGAACCGGTGTTTTACGATCCGGAGCTGAAACCGGTGTTCGATGTGCTCGGCCGCATCGCCAGTCCGCAGCCGCCGAGCCTGTTCGACTCGGCGTCGGCCGCCGGGCGCATCGCCCGTTTCTTCGAGGTGGCGACGCCGGACAGTTTCGGCACGTTTTCCCGCGCCGAGCTGTCGGCGATCTCAGGCGCCATCGCCTATGTCGAGAAGACGCAGAAGGCCGAGCGGCCGCCGCTGTCGCGGCCCGAGCGCGAGGAGCAGGGTTCGACGCTGTTCATCGATCCGGCGACACGCGCCAATCTGGAACTGCTGCGCACGCTGTCCGGCAGCCGCGAGGGCTCGCTGTTCAAGGCGATCGACCGCACGGTGACCGGCGGCGGCGCGCGGCTGCTCGCCGACCGGCTGATGGCGCCGCTGACCGATCCGGCGGCAATTGGCGCAAGGCTGGATTCGGTGTCGTTCTTCCGGTCCGAGACACGGCTGTGCCAGGCGGTGCGGGCGAGCCTGAAGAGCGTCGCCGACATGCCACGCGCGCTGTCGCGGCTGGCGCTCAACCGCGGCGGCCCGCGCGATCTCGGCGCGCTGCGTGCCGGGTTCGAGGCAGCCGGCGCTATTGCCGAACTGTTTGGGGCGACCGCCCTGCCTCCAGAATTGGCGGCGGGGCTGGCGGCGATCGAGGCGCTGCCGCGCCCGCTGGCCGAGCATCTGACGCGGGCGCTCGCCGACGAGCTGCCGCTGCTCAAGCGCGACGGCGGCTTCGTCCGTTCCAGCTACAACGCCGAGTTCGACGAGATGCGAGCGCTGCGCGATGAATCGCGCAAGGTGATCGCCGGGCTGGAGCGCTCGCTGATCGACGAAACCGGCATCCGCTCGCTGAAAATCCGGCACAACAATGTGCTTGGCTACTACATCGAAGTCACCGCCAACAACCATGCGATCATGACGAGCAGCGACGGGGCGAAGGCGCGCTTCATCCATCGTCAGACCATGGCCAACGCCATGCGCTTCACCACGACCGAACTGGCCGAGCTGGAATCGAAGATCGCCAATGCCGCCGACCGGGCGCTGGCGATCGAGCTTGCCGCCTTCGACAGGCTGACGGCGGAAGCCGTCGGCGAGGCGGACAAGATCCGTGCCGGCGCCGAAGCACTCGCCGTGCTCGACGTGTCGGCGGCACTGGCGCTGCTTTCCGAAAGCGACGCCTGGTGCCGGCCGGTGGTGGACGCGAGCCTCGCCTTCGCCATTTCGGGCGGGCGGCATCCGGTGGTGGAACAGTCGCTGCGGCGTTCGGGCGAAGGACCGTTCGTCGCCAATGATTGCGATCTGTCGCCGGAAGGCAATGCCAAAAACGGCGCGATCTGGCTGCTAACCGGCCCCAATATGGGCGGCAAATCGACCTTCCTCAGGCAGAATGCGCTGATCGCCATCCTCGCCCAGACCGGCTCCTTCGTGCCGGCGGCATCAGCCCATATCGGCGTTGTCGACCGGCTGTTTTCACGTGTCGGCGCCTCGGACGACCTGGCGCGCGGCCGCTCGACCTTCATGGTCGAGATGGTCGAAACGGCGGCGATCCTCAACCAGGCCGGCGAACGCGCGCTGGTGATCCTCGACGAGATCGGCCGCGGCACCGCCACCTTCGACGGCCTGTCGATCGCCTGGGCGGCGGTCGAGTATCTGCACGAGAAGAACCGCTGCCGGGCGATCTTCGCCACCCATTTCCACGAAATGACTGCGCTGGCCAGCAAGCTCGCTCGACTGCACAATGTCACCATGCGGGTCAAGGAATGGGAAGGCGACGTGGTCTTCCTGCACGAGGTCGGCAAGGGTGCCGCCGACCGCTCCTACGGCGTGCAGGTGGCGCGACTGGCCGGCTTGCCGGAGGCGGTGGTCGGGCGGGCCAGGGAAGTGCTGCATCAGCTGGAAGCGGGCGAGGTTTCGGGCAAGGCCAACCGGCTGGTCGACGATCTGCCGCTGTTTTCGGTGGCGCTGAAACGGGAAGCGCCGAAGCCGGTGAAGAGCGATGCACTGAGCGCGGCGCTTGGGGAGATCAACCCCGACGAGATGACGCCGCGGGAGGCGCTGGAGGCGCTGTACCGGCTGAAGGGAATGGCGGGTAAGTAGCTGGGCCTCGTCCGCTCCCATCCCTCAAATCATCTGCAGGCCGTGCTTGCGCCTCGGTGGCGGGAAGGCGCGGTCGATTTCGGCGAGATCCTCACGCGTTAGTTCGATGTCGAGCGCGCCGACATTCTGGCGGATATGCTCCTGTTTGCTGGCCTTTGGAATGGCGATAACGCCGTCCTGTGCCATCACCCAGGCCAGCGCCAGTTGAGCGAGCGTCGCATCGTGGCGGGCGGCGATGGCTTCTAGGCTGGCGTTGCGCGCCAATACGCCCTGGTCGACCGGCGAATAGGCCATCAGCGGAATGCCGCGCTGCCGGCTCCAGGGCGCAAGGTCGAATTCGGGGCCGCGCTGGGACAGATTGTAGAGGATCTGGTTGGTCTGGACGCCGTCGCCGGCCGGCAGGCTGACCAGTTCCTCCATCTCATGAGTATCGAAATTGCTGACGCCCCAATGGCGGATCTTGCCGGCTTTTTTCAACGCTTCGAAGGCCTCGACCGTTTCCGCCAGCGGCACGCTGCCGGGCCAGTGCAGCAGATAGAGATCGATGCGGTCGGTGCGCAGATGCCTGAGGCTTGCCTCGCAGGCAGCCGGCACGCCGGTGCGCGAGGCGTTGGATGGCAGCACCTTGGAGACCAGGAACACCTCGTCGCGGCGCCCGGCAATAGCATCCGCCACCACTTCCTCGGCGCCACCGCTGGCATACATTTCGGCGGTGTCGATCAGCGTCATGCCGAGATCCAGCCCAAGCTTCAGGGCATTGACCTCATCGGCATGGCGGCGGGCGTCCTCGCCCATTTTCCAGGTGCCTTGACCCAGCACGGGAACGGCTTCGCCCGAGGGCAATGTTGTGGTTCTTATCGTTGACGGCATGGCGTGCTCCAGTCGAGGCCCGATGGCTGATGCTACTTCACCGGATGGGCGGCCAGCCAATCCTGCATCCGCTTGATCTCGGCTTCCTGCGCCGCGATCACCGCTTCGGCCAGCTTGCGCATTTCCGGATCCTTGCCATTGACAAGCTCGACCTTGGCCATGTCGATAGCCGCCTGGTGATGCGGGATCATTCCGCGGGCGAAATCGACATCGGCATTGCCGGAATATTCGATCGCCGTCATCGCGGTGTGCATTTTGTCCATCGCCGCCTTGTAGCTGTCGGTCGAGGCACCCTGCGCGCCCATAGCCCCCATGTCGTGCGCGCCCATGTCGTGTTTCGTCTCCTGGGCTTGCGACGGAATGCTTTCCAGGAAAACGGCAAGCAGCATTCCGGCAGCCATCAGCAGCAGCACGATCTTCTTGGCCAACGTCATTCATGATCTCCTTTTTGAACGAGTTCCTATCTGGGGACTTGGCTCAGAGTTTCAACGTCCTGAGCCGCAACGCGTTGGTGATCACCGAAACCGAGGACAGGCTCATCGCCGCTGCCGCAATCATCGGCGACAACAGCGTGCCGGTGAGCGGATAGAGCACGCCGGCGGCGACCGGCACGCCAAGCACGTTGTAGAGGAAGGCGAAGAACAGGTTCTGGCGGATGTTGCGGATCGTCGCCTGGGCGAGCGTGCGGGGCCCGAACGATGCCGTTGAGATCGCCCTTGACCAGCGTGATCCCGGCGCTTTCGACCGCGACATCGGCGCCGGTGCCCATGGCGATGCCGACATCGGCGGCGGCCAGCGCCGGCGCGTCGTTGACGCCGTCGCCGGCCATGGCGACGCCGCCGCCGCTGGCGCGCAACTCCTCGACCAGCGCGCTCTTCTGTTGCGGCAGCAGGCCGGCACGCACCTCGTCGATGCCGAGTTTGCTTGCGATGGCCTTCGCCGTGCGTTCGTTGTCGCCGGTCGCCATGATGATCTTCAGGCCGCGCTCGTGCAGCGCCTTTATCGCCTCTGATGTCGTCGCCTTGATCGGGTCGGCGACGGCGACGATACTGGCCAGCTTGTTGCCGACGGCGACGAACATCGCGGTCTTGCCCTCGGCCTGCAGCGCCTCGGCGCTGGTCGAGATGGATGCGATATCGATGCCGAGAGCGGCCATCATCGCGGCGTTGCCGAGCGCCACCTTCTGTCCCGACACCGTGCCGGAAACGCCCTTGCCGGTGACCGCCTCGAAACCGCCGGCGTCGGGAATCTTTACGCCGCGTTCACGGGCGCCTTCGACGATCGCCTCGGCCAGCGGATGCTCCGAGCCTTTTTCGAGGCCGGCGGCAAGGGCCAGCAGATCATCGTCCGCCATGCCCTCGGCAGCGACGATTTCGGTCAATCTCGGCCGGCCTTCGGTCAATGTGCCGGTCTTGTCGACGATCAGCGTGTCGACCGAGGCAAAGCGCTCGAGCGCCTCGGCGTCCTTGATCAGCACGCCGGCATGCGCGCCGCGCCCTGTGGCGGTCATGATCGACATCGGCGTGGCAAGGCCCAGCGCGCAGGGACAGGCGATGATCAGCACCGAGACCGCCGAGACGATTGCAAAGATCAGACTGGGTTGCGGCCCGAAGATCGCCCAGGCGATGAACGCAACGATCGCAACCACCACGACGGCCGGGACGAAATAGAAGGAGACGCGGTCGGCCAGGCCCTGGATCGGCGCGCGCGAACGCTGCGCCTTGGCGACGAGCTCGACGATCCGCGCCAGCGTAGTTTCGGCGCCGATCCTCTCGGCGCGCATGATCAGCGAACCGTTCTTGTTGAGCGTGCCGCCAGTGAGCGGGTCGCCTTCAGTCTTTTCGACCGGCAGAGGCTCGCCTGACAGCATCGATTCGTCGACGGAAGAGCGACCTTCCAGCACCATGCCGTCGACCCGGCACGGCGTCGCCAGGGCGGATGCGCAGGCGGTCGCCGGCCTTGACCGTGTCGAGCGGCACGTCGTTTTCGGAACCGTCCTCGCCGATCAGCCGCGCGGTCTTCGGCGCGAGGTCGCGGAGCCGGTTTTTTCACGGGCGCGCAATTCCAGCACCTGGCCGAGGAAAACCAGCGCCACGATGACGGCGGCTGCCTCGAAATAGACCGGGACCGTGCCCTCATGACCGCGGAACTGGTGCGGAAATATATCGGGGAACAGCGCGGCGGCGACGCTGTAGAGATAGGCGGCACCAACGCCGAGCGAAATCAGCGTCCACATGTTGGGGCTGCGGTTGAGAACCGATTCCCAGCCGCGATGGAAGAAAGGAAAAGCCGCCCACAGCACAACCGGGCTGGCCAGCGCCAATTCCACCCAGATCTTGGTCGAATCCTCGATGAAGGCGCTAAACGTCAGGCCGAGCATCGGCGCCATGGCGAAGATCAGCAATGGCACCGACAACACGGCGCTCACCCAAAAGCGCCTGGTGAAATCGACCAGTTCCGGGTTCGGGCCCTCGTCGCCGGTCGGCACGCCCATCGGTTCCAGCGCCATCCCGCAGATCGGGCAGGCGCCTGACTTGTCGCGGACGATTTCTGGATGCATCGGACAGGTGTATTGCGTGCCTTTCGGCATCGCCTGCTGCTCCGGCCTGTCGCCAAGATACTTTGCCGGCTCCGCCTCGAACTTCACCTTGCAACCGGCCGAGCAGAAATAGAAGCCCTGGCCTTCATGCCGGGAAAAGTGCTTCGCGGCGGCACGCTCGACACGCATGCCGCAGACCGGATCGGTGGCGGCAATGTAATTTTCCGGCTCGGCCGAGAACCTCGAACGGCAGCGCTCGCTGCAGAAATGATAGCGATGGCTGCCATGCTCGGCGGTCGGCTTGCCGGCGGCCGGATCGACGGTCATGCCGCAGACCGGGTCGCGAATGACCGCGTCGGCGACGGACGGAGCAGCTTTCGGCGAGCAGCAACCGCTATGGGCGTGATGGTCGTGGTCGGAATGCGTCAATGCGGAAAGACCGCTCTCTCTCGAACTTGCAACAGAGGTAGTGCTTCCAGTAACTGGAAGGTCAAGGCCAATTTCGACCTTTGGTGCCGTGGTGCATGCCGGACTGCCTGACCCAAACCGCTTCCATGCTTATGGCCGCCGCCACTTCCGGGCTTGGCAACATCGTCCAGCAAGACCATCCATCAAGTGCGGCAGGAGGCGATCATCCGGTTTCGACTCCCGTGGAGAGCCTGTCCGTCCGCCCCATACCCAGCGCCGCGAAAACGCGCTATAGACGCCGCCAAAACGACGAGGCCGAACGGCACTTATGGCAAGAATCTCTCTAAAGCTCGACGAACTGATCGACGGCGAAGCCTTGCGCCGCGAGATGACCGCGCTGACTGCGGCCACGGCAGGCGACGGCTCCGGCAAGGCTGCGCGCACCGGTGTTCTCCAGCTTCTCAAGGGCAGGCTGGCCGCCGGCCGCAGCATCGCCGAACGCATGCTGATGGACGACGGCAGCGGCACAGCCTGCGCCGCCCGGCTGTCGCATCTCATGGACGAAATCATCCGCGCGCTCTACGAGTTCGCCGCCACCCACGTCTATCGCATCAAAAACCCGTCATCGGCCGAACGCATGGCCGTCGTCGCGGTCGGCGGCTATGGCCGCGGCACGCTGGCGCCGGGATCCGATATCGATCTGCTCTTCCTGCTGCCCTACAAGCAGACGCCATGGGGCGAGCAGATCGTCGAATACATGCTCTACGTGCTGTGGGACCTGGGACTGAAGGTCGGCCACGCCACCCGCAACATCGACGAATGCCTGCGGCAGTCGCGCACCGACATTACCATCCGTACCTCGATCCTGGAGGCGCGTTTCCTGTGGGGCGAGCAGAAGCTCTATGACGAGCTATTGCAGCGCTTCGACCGCGAGGTGGTGCGCACCACCGGACCCGAATATGTGCAGGCCAAGCTTGCCGAACGCGACGAGCGTCATGCCAAGGCCGGCGAAAGCCGCTATCTGGTCGAACCCAATGTCAAGGACGGCAAGGGCGGCCTGCGCGACCTGCAGACACTGTTCTGGATCGGCAAGTATTTCTACCGGGTCCGCACCGGCGAGGAACTGGTCGACAAGGGCGTCTTCACCGGCACCGAATACCGGGAATTCCAGAAGGCCGAGGACTTCCTGTGGGCGGTGCGCTGCCACATGCATTTCCTCACCGGCAAGGCCGAGGAACGGCTGCATTTCGACATCCAGCGCGAGATCGCCGAGCGCCTGGGCTACACCACACATCCGGGCCTGTCGGCGGTCGAGCGCTTCATGAAGCATTACTTCCTCGTCGCCAAGGATGTTGGCGACCTGACCCGCATCTTCTGCGCGGCGCTGGAGGAAGAGCAGGCCAAGCATGTGCCGGGCTTCAACCGCATCTTCCTCACCTTCTCGCGCCGCAAGCGCAAGCTTGCCGGCACGTCCGATTTCATTGTCGACAACCATCGCATCAACATCGCCGACGACCTGGTGTTCGAGCGCGATCCGGTCAATCTCCTGCGGCTGTTCTGGTTCGCCGACAAGCACGGGCTGGAATTTCACCCCGATGCGCTGAAGCTGCTGACCCGTTCGCTCGGCCTCGTCGGCAAGGCGCTCAGGCGCGACGAGGAAGCCAACCGGCAGTTCCTCGACATATTGACGTCGGACCGCAATGCCGAACTCAATCTCAGGCGCATGAACGAGGCGGGACTGCTGGCAAAGCTGATCCCGGATTTCGGCAAGATCGTCGCCATGATGCAGTTCTCGCTGTACCACCATTATACCGTGGACGAGCACCTGATCCGCTGTATCGGCGTGCTGGCCGAGATCGAGCGCGGCGACGGTGAAAAGATCCATCCGCTTGCCCACTCGCTGATGCCGGGGCTAAAAAAAAGCCGCGAGGCGCTTTATGTCGCGGTGCTGCTGCACGATATCGCCAAGGGCCGGCCCGAGGACCATTCCGAAGCGGGCGCCCGGATCGCGCGGCGGATCTGCCCGCATATGGGGCTGTCGGCGGCCGACACCGAAACGATCGCCTGGCTGGTCGAGAACCATCTCGTCATGTCGATGACGGCGCAGACCCGCGACCTCAACGACCGCAAGACGATCGAGGACTTTTCCGCGATCGTGCAGTCGGTCGAACGGCTGAAGCTGCTGCTCGTCCTGACCGTCTGCGATATCAGAGGCGTCGGGCCTGGCGTCTGGAACGGCTGGAAGGGGCAGTTGCTGCGCACGCTCTACTACGAGACCGAATTGCTGTTGACCGGCGGGTTTTCGGAGGTGTCGCGTGCGATGCGCACCGCGGCCGCCCGCGAAAAGCTGGCCGAGGCGCTCGCCGATTGGCCGGAAAAGGCCCGCAAGCGCTATGTCGCCAAGCACTATGAGAATTATCTGCTGGCGGTCGATCTCGCCGACCAGCTTCGCCACGCCGAATTCATCCGCGAGGCGGATGCGGCGGGCAAGAAGCTCGCCACCATGATCAAGACCCATCAGTTCGAGGCGGTGACCGAGATCACCGTGCTGGCGCAGGACCATCCCCGCCTGCTGTCGGTCATTGCCGGCGCCTGCGTGGCGGCCGGCGGCAACATTGTCGACGCGCAGATCTTCACCACCTCCGACGGCCGCGCGCTGGACACCATCCTGATCTCGAGGGAATTCGACCGCGACGAGGATGAGCGCCGCCGTGCCGAGCGCGTCGGCCGCCTGATCGAGGACGTGCTGTCGGGCAAGAGCTGGCTGCCGGAAATGATCGAAAAGCGCACCAAGCCGCGGCGCGGCGCCAAGGTCTTCCGCATTCAGCCGCGCGCCGAAATCCGCAACACGCTGTCGAACCGGTTCTCGGTGATCGAGGTCGAGGGGCTGGATCGGCCGGGCCTGCTGTCCGAGATCACCGGGGCGTTGTCCGACCTGTCGCTCGACATCGCCTCGGCCCACATCACCACGTTCGGCGAAAAGGTCATCGACACCTTCTATGTCACCGATCTCACCGGCCAGAAGATCGACAGCCCGACCCGCATGGCCGCCATCAAAAACAGGCTGATCGCCGTCCTTGAAGGCACCGTGCCCGAGCGCGGCGGCAAGGCCAAGGCTGCGGCCGAGTGACAGCCACCACTCATTTGTCCCAATCCTGCAGGCAGTCTCCAGACGCATGAGCCTTGTCAAAAAGTTCGCGACGGTCGCTTCCGGCACGCTGATGAGCCGCGCCCTCGGCTTCGGCCGCGAAATGCTGATGGCGGCCGCGCTCGGCACCGGGCCGATCGCCGACGCCTTCAACGCTGCCTTCCAGTTTCCCAACACCTTCCGCCGGCTGTTTGCCGAAGGCGCCTTCAACGCCGCCTTCGTGCCGCTGTTCGCCAAGGAGATCGAGACCCACGGCACCGATGGCGCCAAGCGCTTTTCCGAAGAGGTGTTCGGCGTGCTGTTCACGGCGCTGCTGGCGCTGACCATCGCCATGGAACTGGCGATGCCGCTGATCGTGCGCTACCTGGTGGCGCCGGGCTTTGCCGACTCGCCTGGAAAGTTCGAGATGACGGTCCGGCTCGCGACCATCATGTTTCCCTATCTGATCTGCATGTCGCTCGGCGCCATGATGGCCGGCATGCTGAATTCGCTGCGCCGCTATTTCGCCGCCGCGGTGGCGCCGGTGTTCCTCAACGTCATCCTGATCGGCGTGCTCGCCTATGCGTGGCACAAGGGATCTGACGCGCGCGCCGTTGGCTTCGCACTGGCCTGGGGCGTGCTGGCGGCGGGGCTGGTGCAACTTGCGATCGTCTGGGTGGCGGTGCGCCATGCCGGCATCTCGATCGGCTTTCGCCGGCCAAGGATGACGCCCAATGTCAAGCGGCTGCTGATCCTGGCGCTGCCGGCGGCGATCACCGGCGGCATCACCCAGATCAACCAGCTGATCGGCACCGCAATCGCCTCGGCCCAGGACAGCGCGGTGTCGTCGCTCGCCTATGCCGATCGCATCTATCAGCTGCCGCTCGGCGTCGTCGGCATCGCCGTCGCCATCGTGCTCCTGCCCGAACTGTCGCGGGCGCTGAAGTCGGGCAATCTGATGGAGGCGGCCAATCTGCAGAACCGGTCGGTGGAGTTCACGCTGTTCCTGACCTTGCCAGCGGCGGCGGCACTGCTGGTCATGGCGGAGCCGATCGTCGGGCTGGTCTATGAACGCGGCGCATTTGCCGCCAACAACTCGACGCCGATCGTGGCGGCGATCCTGGCGATCTTCGGCTTGGGGCTGCCGGCCTTCGTGCTGATCAAGGCGTTCACCCCCGGCTATTTCGCTCGCGAGGACACGCGCACGCCGATGATCTTCGCCGCGATCTCGGTGGCGGTGAACATCACCACCGCGCTGACGCTGTTTCCGCAGATGGGCGCGCCGGGCATCGCCGTCGCCTCGGCCGTCGCCGGCTGGGTCAATGCGCTGATGCTGCTCGGCGTGCTGATCCGGCGCGGCCATTGGGGCCGCGACGTGCCGCTCTTGAGACGCATCCCACGGCTGGTGCTGTCGGCGGCGGTGATGGCGGCGGCGCTGTATTTTGCCGAGCACTGGTTTGCCGCCCAACTGGCTTCGGGCTCGCCGCTGGTGGTCAAGACTGCAACGCTGCTTGGGCTGGTCGCCGGCGGGGCGCTGCTTTACTTCGTCACAGCCTTCGCCACCGGCGGCGCGGATTTCGGCATGATCCGGCGCAGTATCAGGCGGAAGCGGCCTGCGTCGGTCAAGGAACAGTCTCCAGATCCGTGAACTTGACCATAGCGACCCCGTCGACAAGCATCAGTCTTCGCCGGACAATTCGTCATAGACCGGGCGCGGCAGCGGCTTACGTGCCTGCTTGCTAAGTTCGATACCGAATTCGGCCCGAAGTCGCGCCCGCTGTCTCCAGTGGCGTCTCGCGGCCATGTCGGCGCTCCAAAGCTTTCTCCTTGGAGATGGTCATCCATTTCTCATCAGATCGTTTGCAGAATATGTTCCACCCTATCATACATATCGATTTCGGCGCCGCCCATCATTGCCCTGCCGGGCATTTCTCCCCGTAAACGGGGAGAAAGAAGCTGGCTGCCCCTCGGCGCTCGTCCTGCAACGCCTGTCGTTGGCGAAACCGTTGACGACGGGTCTTTCTCCCCGTCACTATACGGGGAGAAATGCCCGGCAGGGCAATGAGGGGCGGCGCCGACCTGTCAAGCAGAGACAGGCGCCATAAGCGCGGCGCCAACAACATCGAACAAGCCATCCGACCTGAAGCAATTGCTCTGCCGCGATCGCCTACAGCCCCTTGATCGTCTAATCGCTCTCGTCCATAAGCGCGCCGTCGCAAGACTTTCGCCGCGCGCGAAACGGCCCTCCACAAGCCAAGGAAACACCATGACTGACGCCAATCAGCCCGCCTTCAAGCCCCTCGTTTTTTCCGGCGTCCAGCCGACCGGCAATCTGCACCTCGGCAACTATCTCGGCGCCATCAAGAAATTCGTCGCCCTGCAGGACACCTCCGATTGCATCTATTGCGTCGTCGACCTGCATTCGCTGACCGCGCAGCTTGTCCATGAGGATCTCAAGGACCAGACGCGCGCGATCACCGCGGCGTTTCTCGCCTCCGGCATCGACCCGAAGAAGCACATCGTCTTCAACCAGTCGCGGGTCATGCAGCACGCCGAGCTCGCCTGGATCTTCAATTGCGTCGCCCGCATCGGCTGGATGAACCGGATGACGCAGTTCAAGGACAAGGCCGGCAAGGATCGCGAGAACGCCTCGCTCGGGCTGCTTGCCTATCCGAGCCTGATGGCGGCCGACATCCTTGTCTACCGCGCCACCCATGTGCCGGTCGGCGACGACCAGAAGCAGCATCTGGAGCTGACACGCGACATCGCGCAAAAATTCAACAACGACTTTTCCGACCGCATCGCCGGCCTTGGCGTCGGCGTCGAGATGAAGGTCGGCGAGGAGACCGTGAACGGTTATTTCCCGCTGACCGAACCGATCATCGGCGGACCGGCGGCGCGTATCATGTCGCTACGCGACGGCTCGAAGAAGATGTCGAAGTCGGATCCGTCTGACCTGTCGCGCATCAATCTGACCGACGATGCCGACAGCATCTCGAAGAAGATCCGCAAGGCCAAGACCGACCCGGAGGCGTTGCCTGGCGAATTGGACGGCCTGGCCGGCCGGCCGGAAGCCGAAAACCTGGTCGGCATCTATGCCGGTCTCGCCGAGATATCGAAGGAGGCAGTGCTGAAAGAGTTCGGCGGCCAGCAGTTTTCGGTGTTCAAGCCGGCGCTGGCCGACCTTGCCGTGGAAAAGCTGGCGCCGGTCGCCGGCGAAATGCGCCGCATTTCCGACGACCGCGCCTATGTCGATGCGGTGCTCAGGGATGGCGGCGAGCGGGCCGGCCTGCTGGCCGAGACGACGATGAAGACCGTGCGCGACATCATCGGCCTGCTGCAGGGTTAATCTGCAGCCAATATCGCTACATCCGCCGGTCGCTTGCGGCCGGACCGTGGCGGTGGCAGATTGCGACCGAAACCATTTGAGGTAGAATATGGTCTCCAAACGCCTCAGCCGCGAAGCCGGCCATCGCCGCAAGTTTTTGGCGATCATCGACGACACGCCCGAATGCGAACGGGCCGTCGTCTACGCCTCGAAGCGCGCGCAGAGCACCAGCGGCGTGCTGGTGCTGCTCTATGTGATCGAGCCGGACGATTTCCAGCATTGGCTGGGTGTCGAGAAGATCATGCGCGAGGAGGCCACCGCCACCGCGCGCGCCGCACTGGACAGCTATGCCAACAAGGTGCGCCAGAAGCTGGGCATCGAGCCGGAACTGGTGGTGCGCGAAGGCAAGCCGACGGAAGAGATCCACAGATTGATCGAGGAGGACCAGGATATCGCCATCCTGGTGCTGGCCGCCGGCGCCGGCAAGGAGGGGCCAGGCCCGCTGGTCGGCGCGGTCGCCGGCAAGGGCGCCGCCTTCCCGATCCCGGTGACAGTGGTGCCGCAGAACCTGTCAGACGAAGAAATCGACAGCCTGGCCTAAGGTGTGTTGCAGAAGACCGCAAAAACATTCTCCCAGCCAGCCGTTCCGGCGATGGCTTTCGCTTGAATGTCCTGCCGATAGGGCCTATTTAGAATTATTCCAAACTATATGCCCGAACGGGCTCGGAGACGTCCATGTTCATCCAGACCGAATCGACGCCAAATCCGGCGACATTGAAGTTCCTCCCCGGCAAGGAAGTGCTTGTCGAAGGCACCGCCGATTTCCGCGATGCCGACAGCGCTGCCGCGGCTTCGCCGCTGGCCGGCCGGCTGTTCGAGATCCCCGGCGTCACCGGCGTCTTCTTCGGCTATGATTTCGTCACCGTGACCAAGGACGGCCCCGACTGGCAGCATCTGAAGCCGGCGATCCTCGGCGCCATCATGGAGCACTTCATGTCCGGCGCGCCGGTCATGGCCAGGGCCGGCCCCGCCGCCGAGACCAGCCAGACCGGCGAATTCTACGACAAGGCCGACGAGGAACTGGTCATCACCATCAAGGAACTGCTCGACACGCGGGTGCGTCCGGCCGTCGCCCAGGACGGTGGCGACATCACCTTCCGCGGCTTCGAGAACGGCACCGTGTTCCTGCACATGAAGGGCGCCTGCGCCGGCTGCCCGTCGTCGACGGCGACGCTGAAGCACGGCATCCAGAACCTGCTCCGGCATTTTGTGCCCGAGGTGCAGCAGGTCGAACAGGTCTCTTAAGATCAAAGGACGTCAATTCGCCCCTTCGCGCGACACAAAAAACCGGGCCAAATTGCCCGGTTTTTTGTTTTGGGACGTCAGTTGTTGCCTAGACGGTCCGCGTATGAGCTCTAGAGAACGATGACCTTGGCGCCGACGGAGGTGCGGTCGTAAAGGTCGATGATGTCCTGGTTCATCAGCCGAATGCAGCCCGACGACATCGCTTTGCCGATCGAGTTCCACTCCGGGCTGCCATGCAGGCGGTAGCCTGAATCGCCGCCCTTGTTGAACAGATACAGGGCGCGCGCGCCGAGCGGGTTGGTCAATCCGGGGTCCATGCCCCCGGCAAATTTGGCGAGTTCCGGCTGGCGCTTGATCATCGCCGATGGCGGCGTCCAGGTCGGCCATTCGCGCTTCGCCGCGATGCGGGCGGTGCCGCGCCATTCAAAACCCTCGCGGCCGACGCCGATGCCGTAACGCATAGCCTCGCCGCCGCCCATGACATAATAGAGGAACTTGTTCTGCGTATCGACGACGATGGTGCCCGGCTTTTCACCGGTGTCGTAGCTCACTATCTGCCGGCGGTACTTGAACGGCACCTTTTCGATCGGAATGCGCGGCAGTTGATAGCCCGCATCGGTCATCGGACCATAGTTGTTGGTGAAGATCTGCGAGCCGATGGTGCTGCAACCGGCAATTGCCGTCGACAGCGCAAGTGCCGCGACGATTGCGAATGACTTCATGCGCATGAAAAGGTCCGATGCCCCGCCCGAAAGATAGCGGCACGAGACGGCCGCCTTGTCGCCATCATTCATGCTGGCATTTGCTTTGCTTGCCAAGCGGGCGATGCCTATATGCAGGGGCTTACATGCCGGTAAGTCCGCAGCTGTGGCTTTTCGGCAACGGCACTCATAAGATTATGTAGGAAATTCAATGGGGCGGTCCGCCAGGCCGCCGGAAGTTAGGGAACCAATCATGAATGTCGGAGATGCCGCCCAGCGTTCCGGTCTGCCGGCCAAGACCATTCGCTACTATGAGGAGATCGGCCTGATCCGTCCGGCGCGGGCCGGCAACGGCTACCGCGATTATTCGGGCGACGACATCCACCGGCTGACGTTTCTGCGCCGCGCGCGCAATCTCGGCTTTTCCATCGACGACTGCCGCCAGTTGATGGCGCTCTACCAGGACCGCAGCCGCGCCAGCCATGACGTGCGCGAGATCGCCGCCGCGCATGTGACGGCAATCGAGGAGAAGGTGCGCGAACTGCAGTCGATGCGCTCGACCCTGCAGAAGCTGATCCATGCCTGCCACGGCGATGACCGGCCGGACTGCCCGATCCTGGACGATATCGCGGGGGCGATTTTGCCATCAGACAAAGTCGTTCCCGCACAGGTGTGAAGGTTGCGTGGCGTCGCCAGCCGTTTTCCAGGTTAGGTTTCAGCGATCAATCGGCACCATCGATACGCTCAAGGCGACAATCGAGAAGAACGCCGCACGGGCGATTTCCTTCTTTGACGCGTTCGGGTTCCTGGCCGCTTTGATCAATTGCCTGGGTGCCATGTCAGGCGTCACGACCGGATAGGCGTCGGCCACCGCCTGCATCTCGTCCGCGTTCATCATCCAAACTCCCTAAACCCACCCGCATTCGCACAATATCTCATATTACTAATGTATGAAGACGTGAATTAGGGGCCATTGTTCTCTTTGTCCGCTCACTGAGTCGAACGCGCTAAACTGTCGGGTCTTTGATCAAATATACAATCACCTTAGGAAAGGCGCTTATTTATTCGACAATACGCCTTGGCACCGGCAACAAATCATGATTCAAGTGCGGTTGTCTTGGGGGAAACACATGATCCGCATAGCCACCGCTATAGCCGTTGCCGTCGGTGCATCGGCATGCACCAGTCAGGCGAACGTTCCTTATGATACGAGTAAAAAAACCTGTCGAATCTATGTTGATCCAGGGACAGGTGAAAAGCGTGAACTTTGCCTGCCAGACACTCCAAATAAATACTGCGTGCGGGCTTATTATATAAATACACCGGGCGTAGAGCGGATAATGTGCGGCCCACTAACTGTCAAATCACCAACTGCCGCTGGCCGCGCTAGGCAGCTTGGAGGCAACAGATACCCGTAGGAAAAGGCGGGGCGACTATGGGGCTTTGGCAGTTCATCAAACGGCAGTTCATGGCCGTCGACTTGGCTTATGTCTATGTGTCGCTTCGCGGAGCCCATTCGTTTAGGTTCTTCATCAAGCTGGATAGAGCCGACAACAAGAAATTCGTAGAATTCAAATTTTGCCATTACGGTGCGGCCGAGGCCCTGTGCAGTTGAAGCGTTGAGGAGTTCAATGACCTGGTTGACGGCGTTCTGAAAGTTAAGGCAGAGCTTGAAACGCCCCTACCCGACAGCGCGACCCAGCCATCGGGGAATGGCAGGGGTATCGCTTAGGAAACGATGGCTCCTAAAGGAGCCATTTGATAGCTCCTAGAATTAGCACGACGATAGCTGCGATTGCGTATTCCCGCCCTGGCTTAACCTAGGCACGAAGTCGCGGGGAAATCGACCTGCCAGCAGGACGCCAACCCGCCCCGTTCTGCAATACAGGTTGTCAAATGCACAGCTGCCATCAAGAAACGGGTTCAAACCGTGAACAAAGTCTGGCATGGTGAGCCCATGCCAATCATCTCACCTGTACCCCTCAATCCGCTGATCGACGGCCGCCAGTCGGAGCGCGCGATGCTGGTTCGGCGTGGCGTGCAGCGGCTGCTCAGGGAGATGGGCGCGCATGTGCTGCCGGAACTGTCGCTGGCGACCGGGCGCCGCGCCGACCTCGTCGCGCTGACCCGCCAGGGCGACATCTGGATCATCGAGATCAAATCCTCGATCGAGGATTTCAGGGTCGACCGCAAATGGCCGGACTACCGGCTGCACTCCGACCGATTTTTTTTCGCCACCCATCCCGGCGTGCCGTCGGAGATCTTTCCGCAGGAATGCGGCTTTATCCTTTCCGACGGCTACGGCGCCGAAATCCTGCGCGATGCGCCCGAGCACCGCATGGTGGCGGCGACGCGCAAGGCGCTGATGCTGAGGATCGCGCGGGCCGGAGCAGCGCGGCTGCTCGCGGCGGAACTTGCCGGCGTGGCGGTGCCGGCGCTGGAGGGCGAGAGCGAGTAGAGGGTTTTCGGATCCCCCTGTAACCTTCGACGTTTGCGCTGCCCCTCATCTGCCTGCCGGCATCTTCTCCCCGTGAACGGGGAGAAGGGCGATGGCCGCAACCTCTGCACCCTTTCTGCAACGCTGGAGATTGGCGAAATCTTTTGCGAAGGCGTCTTTCTCCCCGTCTCTAAACGGGGAGAAATGCCCGGCAGGGCAATGAGGGGCGGCGCAACGTTCGTCGGCTACTCTTCCTCTTGGTCCATCCCATTCGCTGCCGGCGCCATCAGCAGCACGGCGGCGCCGAGGATGGCGGCGATGAAGGAGCCGGCGAGGATGCCGACTTTCACCGCGTCCTGGAGCTCGACATTGCTGGCGAAGGCGAGCAGGCCGATGAACAGGCTCATGGTGAAGCCGATGCCGCAGAGCAGCGAAATGCCGACCATGTGCAGCCAGCCGGCATTGACCGGCAGATCGGCGAGGCCGAGCCGGATGGCAAGCGCAGAAGAACCGAACACGCCGACCAGCTTGCCGGCGACGAGGCCGGCGGCGACGCCCAGCGTCAGTGGCTCGACCAGGGTGGCAGCACTGAGGCCGGCGAGCGGGACGCCGGCATTGGCGAAGCCGAAGATCGGGACGACGACGAAGGGCACTATCCTGTGCAGGCCGTGCTCGAGCCGGTGCAGCGGTGAATGGTCTGAATCCTGGCTGATGCCGGGGGTGATTTTCAAAGGTATGGTCAGGGCCAGCGCCACGCCGGCGAGCGTGGCATGGACGCCCGATTTCAGCACAAGCACCCACAGCACGACACCAAGCAGGAGATAGGGCAGCAGCGTCAGCACCTTCATGCGGTTGAGCACGATGAGCAGAGCGATGACCGCGAAGGCGGCGCCGAGATAGGCGAGCGACAGGCCGCTCGTATAGAACACCGCGATGATGATGACGGCGCCAAGGTCGTCGATGATGGCGAGCGCGGTGAGGAATACCTTCAGCGACCCTGGCACGCGGCTGCCGAGCAGCGACAGCACGCCGAGCGCAAAGGCGATGTCGGTGGCGGTCGGGATCGCCCAGCCGGACAGGGCGGCTGGATTGTCGCGGTTGATGGCGACATAGACAAGTGCCGGCACCAGCATGCCGCCGGCAGCGGCGATGCCGGGCAGAGCGCGGCGTGGCCAGGTCGAGAGCTGGCCGTCCAGCATCTCGCGCTTGATCTCCAGGCCGACCAGCAGGAAAAACACCGCCATCAGGCCGTCATTGATCCAATGCGATACGCTGAGCGGTCCCAGATAGGCGTGAAGGGCGTCGAAATAGGTTTTGGCCAGCGGCGAATTGGCGACGACCAGCGCCAAGGCCGCGGCTGCCATCAGGACGATGCCGCCTGTCGCCTCGCTGGCCAGGAATTCGCGAAAGGTGGAAGTCGGCCGCGGCTTCTGGTCCTGCATGTCGTCTCCGTCGTGTCGCCTACCAGCCGGCAGGGACAACATCACCGTGTGCGATGATGCGCAACCGCCGATGGCAGGGCAGTTCTTACAGTGCCACGCGACCTTGGCGCGCGCAAAGGACGGTCAGGCGTTAGCGCGGCGCGCGTTTGGCGAGTATCCGCTGCAGCGTGCGGCGATGCATGTTGAGACGGCGGGCCGTCTCGGAGACGTTGCGGTCGCACATTTCGTAGACGCGCTGGATGTGCTCCCAGCGCACGCGATCGGCCGACATCGGGTTTTCAGGCGGTGCGGCGCGTTCGCCCGCAGTGCGGGTAAGAGCCGCGAAAACCTCGTCGGCATCTGCCGGTTTCGACAGATAGTCGATGGCCCCGAGCTTCACCGCCGTAACCGCGGTGGCGATGTTACCATAGCCGGTGAGAATGACGGTGCGGGCGTCGTCGCGCTTCTCGCGGATGGCGGCAACGACGTCGAGGCCGTTGCCGTCGGCGAGCCGCATGTCGACCACCGCGTAGGCTGGCGGATTGGCGCGCGCCTTGGCCACGGCCTCCTCGACGCTCTCGGCCGTCTCGACCACGAAACCCCTGGTCTCCATGGCGCGGGCAAGGCGCGTGAGGAATGGCCTGTCGTCGTCGACGATCAGCAGCGAGGTGTCCTCGCCCTCAACCATTGCGCCAATCGTTTCGTCGCCATTCATCGTCTTGACATTCCTGCTGCCCGAATTTTACGCAGATATAGTTTTGGAGCGCTATTGTCCAATTCAAGCCGTGTCAAACATGGTGGCCGAAGCCGATTCAGGGTTGAGGAAGACGCTGCGCGGCCACGATATCCGCACGACGGCGCCCTCGCCCGGCTCGTTTGAATTGCGGAAATCGAGCGTGGCGCCCGAGCGTTCAAGCAGGGTCTTGGCGATGAACAGCCCCAGTCCGAGCCCGCCGCCGGCCTCGGTGCCCTGGCGTGTCGACATATAGGGCTCGCCGATGCGATCGATGATTTCGGGAGGAAAGCCCGGCCCGTCGTCGGTGATCGAGAAGGTGACCGTTGCCTCGTTCCAGCTCCAGCGCACGGTGACGCTCTTGCGGGCAAAATCGACGGCGTTCTCGACCAGATTGCCGAGGCCGTAGATGACGCCGGGATTGCGCCGTCCCACCGGTTCGGGGCCGATGCGCTCGCCGGGGCGAAGTTTGATCGAGATGCCGAAATCGCGGTGCGGGGCGGTCATCTCCTCGACCAGCGAGGTCAGCGGCAGGCGGGAGAGATGCGCCTCGCCCTCGGAGGACAGGCTGGTCAGGCGTTTGAGGATCTCGCGGCAACGCTCGCTCTGCGAGCGCAGCAGCGTCACGTCCTCGCCGTATTTCGGGTCATTGCGGAGCGCCTTCTCCATCTCCTTGGCAACAAGCGTGATGGTGGCGAGCGGCGTGCCGAGCTCATGCGCGGCGGCGGCGGCAAGGCCGTCCAGCGCCGACAAATGCTGTTCGCGCTGCAGCACCAGCTCGGTGGCGGCAAGCGCGTTGGCGAGCAGCCGGGCTTCCTCGGCCACGCGGAAGGCGTAGATCGCGGTGAAGGCGATCGAGGAAAACACCGCCATCCACATGCCAGCGACGTAAATGAACGGCATCTCCAGCGGCGCGCCCTCGTACCAGGGCAGCGGCAGATGGAGGAACACCAGCAGGCTCGCCGTCACCATCACCAGCGCGCCGAGGATGGCGGTCAGGCGCAGCGGCAGCGACGTCGCCGAGATGACCACGGGCACGGTGACCAGCACTGAAAACGGGTTGGTGAGGCCGCCGGTCAGGTAGAGCAGACCGGCAAGCTGCAGGCTGTCGATGGTCAGGATGGCGAAAGCCTGCAGCGGGGTCAGCCGATGCGCCGCCGGATAACGGAAGGTCAGCAACAGGTTCATCCAGGCCGAACAGGCGATCAGCGCGAAGCAGAGACTGACCGGCAGCGGGAATTTCAGCCCGTAGGCAACGACAAGAACCGTCAGACTCTGGCCGACAATGGCAAGCCAGCGCAGCCTGATCAGCGTGTTGAGGCGCAGCCGCTGGCTTTGCTGGAAGTCGGGCGCCCGCAGGATGTTTATCATGGCCAAGGATTATAGCCGGAAAAGGAGAAAGGCTAGGTCCCCCGCGGTTTGGCGCGGCTGGTGGCGGTGGCGAGAAGCGGGTTCTCCGGCCAGACATGCCGGGGATAGCGGCCACGCATCTCGGCTCGCACATCGGCCCAGGAGCCGCGCCAGAAACCGGGCAGGTCACGCGTCGTCTGGATCGGTCGGTGCGCCGGTGACAATAGCTCGAGCGTCAGCGGCACCGCGCCGTTGGCGATCGCGGGATGCCGGTCGAGACCGAACAGCTCCTGGACGCGGATCGCCAGCACCGGCCATTCACCGTCATAGCGGATCGGCACGCGGCTGCCGGATGGAGGGTCGAAATGGGTCGGCGCCAGCGCCTCGATCCGGCGCTGCAGATCGTGCGGCACCAATGCCATGAGGCCGGCCGAAAGCACGCCCGGATCGATCGCGGCAAAGGACGCCGCGCCGGAAAGGAAGGGCAGCAGCCAGTCGTCGAGGCGGTCGATGAGCGCCTCATCGGAAACATCCGGCCAGGGCGCGCCAAGACCGCGATGCAGCCAGCCGAGCCGTTGGCGCAGCGTTTCGGCCTCCTTGCCCCACGGCAAAAGCGACAGCCCGTGTTGGCGCAGGGCGTCAAGGATGGCGCGATCGGCGGCGATGCCGGCCGGCGCCGGCAGCATCCGTTCGGACAGGGTGATGGCGCCGAGGCGAACGGTTTCACGCACACGCACCGCACGCCTGTCGCCGTCGAAACTGGTTTCGCGGTTTGTCTCGATCTTGTCGGCGAGCGAAGCGCGAATGTCGGCTTCGTCTATCGCCGCCGCTGCCGTAATGCGGGCGTTCTGCGCCTTGCCCTGCAGATCGGCGACGACAAGCCAGGTTTCGCCCGCCAGCGGGTCGGCGGCGTCAAGCATGGCGCCTGAACCGTTGGCCAGCACGAAACGGCCGCGCTCTCCGCGCGCCCTGGCGACGCGATCCGGCCAGGCGTGGATGAGGAGAGCGCCGGCGCTGCCCTCCCCCCCGAGGGGAGGGTCGGCCAGTGAGCCTTGCCCAGCGAGGCGAGGGAGACGGGGTGGGGTCGGCGATAACGTGCCCGACCCAACCCCACCCCGATCCGCTTCGCGGATCGACATACCGGGGCGAACCACGGGTCTCGCCCGTCCTTCGGTCCCCCTCGAAGGGGAGGGTGAAGCCTGTTTCGCCAGCCGCTCGGCGAGTTGCCGGGCGGCGGTGGCGCGCGGCGATCTTTCGGATCGGAACCGAAGCAGCCGCCGTTCGAGATCGGCGCCGTCGCCGCCCAGGCCACGCTCGGTGAGCAGCACGGCGAGCATGGCCGCTTCGAACGCCCGGCCGGTGTTTGCCACCTCGGCGACCATGTGAGCCAGCCGCACAGGCAGTGCCAGCCTGCGCATCGCAGCACCCGATTGCGTCAGTCGCCCTGCCTCGTCAATGGCGTCGAGCGCACGAAGCAGCGCCCTTGCCTCGTTGAGTGCCGGGGCCGGCGGCGGATCGAGGAAGCAGAGGCTCGACGGGTCGGCGACACCGAAGGCGGCGCAATCGAGCAGAAGTCCGGAAAGGTCCGCCTCGAGGATTTCCGGCGGCGTGAAGGCGGGAAGTGCCGCGGTCTGCTCGGTCCGCCACAACCGGACGGCGACGCCGGGCTGCGTGCGGCCGGCGCGGCCGGAGCGCTGGTCGGCGGAGGATTTGCTGACCCGCACCGTCTCCAGCCGCGTCAGGCCGCTGGCCGGCTCGTAGCGCGGCAGGCGCGACAAGCCGGAATCGATGACGACGCGCACGCCGTCGATGGTAATCGAGGTTTCGGCGATCGAGGTCGCCAGCACCACCTTGCGGCGGCCGGACGGCGCCGGCTTGATCGCGGCGTCCTGCGCCTTGTTGTCGAGCATGCCATAGAGCGGCACGATGTCGGTGTCGGCACTGACGCGGCCTTGCAGCCGCTCGGCGGTGCGCTCGATCTCGCGCTGGCCGGGCAGGAAGGCGAGCACGCTGCCGCTCTCCTCGGCAAGGGCCGCGCGGATCGCCTTGGCCATCGCGTCCTCGATGGCGATGCCGGCCGGCCGCTCGTCGTAGCGGATGTCGACGCGAAAGGCGCGGCCTTCGCTCTCAATCACCGGGGCGCCGGAAAGCAGCCGAGCGACGCGCGCGCCGTCGAGCGTCGCCGACATGACCAGCAATCGCAGATCGGTCCGCAGCGCACCTTGCACGTCGAGCGCCAGCGCCAGACCAAAATCGCCGTCGAGCGAGCGCTCGTGGAACTCGTCGAAGAATACCGCCGAGACACCGGGCAACTCCGGATCGTCGAGGATCATCCGCGACAGCACGCCTTCGGTGACGACAAGAATTCTGGTCCTCGCAGAAGTGCGGTTCTCCATCCGCATGGCATAGCCGACCGTTTCGCCGGGCTCCTCGCCGAGCAGTTCGGCCATGCGGCGGGCGGCTGCGCGGGCAGCGAGCCGGCGCGGCTCGAGCAGAATGATCTTCCCCGTGCCGAGCCAAGCCGCATCGAGCAGCGCCAGCGGCACCAGCGTCGTCTTGCCGGCGCCGGGCGGCGCCACCAGCACGGCACTGTTGCCATGGCCGAGCGCTTCACCGAGCGCCGGCAGGACGGCGGAGACCGGAAGCTCTGGCAAGGGTTTTCTGGTCATTGTTTCAGGGATGCATCCACCCAATCTCGCGGCAGGTCGGTCGCGCCCCGCATATCAGCGGTGGCGGTCGCCGCGCAACCGGGCAACGGACCAACTCAAAGCGGGTCCACCTACTCGCCATAGTCAAAGGCGGAAGCCACCGAGGATGACGCGGCCGAGGAGCGACAGGAAGTCGGGATATTTCCTAATAGAACGGCGCGGCCAGGGCCACCGCCCAGATACAAGCGAATTATGCTGCAGCGCAGCGACGAATTCGCTTGCGTTGTTTAGTAAAAATTGCATCACTAAACAAATTACTAAACATCCGCCGCTTAACCGCGTCGTCATGTTTAGACCCCTGAGGAGGGGGTTTTGAGGTTATTTGAAACCGTCATCCGGGCGCGTTTCGCAAATGGGAGGAAGGCATGAAATCGACCTTGAAAGTGACGTTGGGACTGACATCGGCGATGTTTGCGTCGACCGCCGTTTCGAATGTCGCGCAGGCTGAAGATCTGACGCTTTGCTGGGCAGCCTGGGACCCGGCCAACGCGCTTGTCGAATTGTCCAAGGATTTCACCAAGGAAACCGGCATCGGCATGAAATTCGAATTCGTGCCGTGGACCAACTATGCCGATCGCTTCCTCAACGAACTGAATTCCAAGGGCAAGCTGTGCGACCTGATCATCGGCGACAGCCAGTGGATCGGCGGCTCGGCCGAGAACGGCCACTACGTCAAGCTGAACGACTTCTTCGACAAGGAGAAGATCAGCATGGACGACTTCGTGCCAGCGACCGTCGTCGGCTACTCCGAATGGCCGAAGAACTCGCCGAATTACTGGGCGCTGCCGGCCATGGGCGACGTCGTCGGCTGGACCTATCGCAAGGACTGGTTCTCCAAGCCGGAACTGCAGAAGGAATTCAAGGAAAAGTACGGCTGGGATCTCGCAGCGCCGACGACCTTCGACCAACTGAAGCAGATCGCCGAGTTTTTCCAGAAGCGCGAGATCGACGGCAAGACGGTCTATGGCGCATCGATCTATACCGAGCGCGGCTCCGAAGGCATCACCATGGGTGCCATGGACGGGCTCTACAGCTTCGGTTTCAAATATGAGAATCCCGACAAGCCATACGAGATGGACGGCTTCGTCAACTCCGAGAAATCGGTGAAGGGTCTTGAGTTCTACAAGGCGCTCTATGACTGCTGCACGCCTCCTGGAGCCTCGAACAGCTACATGGGCGAAGGCGTCGACGCCTTCAAATCCGGCCAGGTGGCGATGCACATGAACTTCGCCTTTACCTGGCCAGGCCTGCAGAAGGACGAAAATGTCGGCGGCGACAAGATAGGTTATTTCGCCAATCCCAAGGGGCCCGACGGCGATCAATTCGCCCAGCTTGGCGGCCAGGGCATCTCGGTGGTCTCTTACTCCGACAAGCAGGAGGCTGCGCTCAAATACATCAAGTGGTTCGCCAACAAGGATGTTCAGGCCAAATGGTGGTCGCTCGGCGGCTTTTCCTGCCTCAACGCGGTCGTCAAGGATCCAGGCTTCCCGGCCAGCCAGCCTTATGCGCAGACCTTCCTCGACTCCATGGCCATCGTGAAGGATTTTTGGGCAGAGCCCAGCTATGCGCCGCTGCTGCAGGCGTCGCAGAAGCGCTTCCATGATTACGTCGTCGCCGGCCAGGGTTCGGCCAAGGATGCACTTGATGGCCTGGTCAAGGACTGGACCGAGGTCTTCCAGGACGACGGCAAGATGTAGTTGGGGCAGTATCCAATCGGCTCCTCCCGAGCCACGACCGCGTGTCCCGTGCCACCCTTGGCACGGGACACAGTTCAGATAAATTCCACTGTCGAGACGACCCAAGTGACCGAAGCGGGACTGATCATGCTCAATCGGACTGCGAACAGCGTTGCCCGGGCTACGCCTGAGCCGTTGGCCCGCAAGGTCCGGGGCATCAGCGACAAGGGCCTCGCCTGGCTGTTCATCTCGCCGACGATCCTGTTGCTGCTCGCCATCAACATCTTCCCGCTGTTCTGGGCGATCTATCTGTCCTTCACCAATTACCGCGCCAACCGTCCCAACGAGGTGGTCAGGAATGTCGGCCTTGCCAATTACAGGCGCATACTCGGCGACCAGGACATCTGGATCGCCATGCAGACGACGGCGCATTTCGTGTTCTGGACCATTCTGCTGCAAACACTGATCGGTTTTACCCTGGCCTGGCTGATCGATCGAAAGTTTCGAGGCCACGCCTTCTGGACGACCATCATTCTGGTGCCGATGATGCTGTCGCCGGCAGTGGTCGGCAATTTCTGGCGCTTCCTCTACGAGCCGCAGATCGGGCTGTTCGCCTATGCCATCTCGTTCGCCACCGGCATTCCGGCAACGCAGATCGGCATGCTCTCCAACGTGTCGCTGGCGCCGTGGTCGATCGTCATCGTCGACACCTGGATGTGGACGCCTTACGTGATGCTGATCTGTCTCGCCGGCCTGCGCTCGATCCCCGAATACATCTATGAGGCAGCCGAGGTCGACCGCGCCTCCAACTGGCGGCAGTTCTGGTCGATCACGCTGCCGATGGCGCTGCCCTTCATCATGCTGGCGGTGCTTTTCCGCGGCATCGAGAACTTCAAGATGTTCGACATGGTCAACCTGCTGACCGGCGGCGGACCGGGATCGACCACCGAGGTCGCTTCGATCACGCTGAAGCGGCAGGCCTTCGAAAGCTGGCGGACCGGCTATTCCTCGGCCTTCGCCATAATCCTGTTCGTTGCGGTGTTCGGGCTGGCCAACATCTATGTCAAGGCGCTCAACAAGGTGAAGCAGAGATGAGCCTGACGTCAGCCCATTCTGTTGTCGCACCCTCGGCGATTTCGAAGCGCGTCGCCGGCACAATTATCGTGCTTTACGCGCTGATCTCGATCGTGCCGCTGTTGTGGATCTTCGCCACCAGCTTCAAGACGCCGCCGGACTCGATCGCCTATCCGCCAAAAATCCTGTTCCAGCCGAGCCTCGAGGGCTACTGCAATCTGTTCTCGACCCGCACCCGGCAGACACCGGAATACATCAACGCGCTGGGACCGGCGACGGGCATCTGCGATGAGACAGTGCGCAAGCGCAACATGGTGATCGCCGGCCCGTCCAATTTCATGCCGCGCTTCGTCAATTCGCTGATCATCGCCTTCGGCTCGACCTTTTGCGCGGTGTTCCTCGGCACATTGTCTGCCTATGGCTTCTCGCGCTTCAAGGTGCCGCTGGCCGACGACCTGCTGTTCTTCATCCTGTCGACGCGCATGATGCCGCCGATCGCGGTCGCTATTCCCATCTACCTGATGTATCGCGAGATTGGCCTGTCGGACACCGCGCTCGGCATGATCCTGCTCTATACGGCGGTCAATGTGTCGCTCGCCGTGTGGCTGCTGAAGGGCTTCATCGACGAGATCCCGCGCGAGTACGAAGAAGCGGCGATGATCGACGGATATACGCGGCTGCAGGCCTTCTGGCGCACCGTGCTGCCGCAGGCGACCACCGGCATTGCCGCGACCGCCATCTTCTGCCTGATCTTCGCCTGGAACGAATATGCCTTCGCCGCACTGCTGACCTCGGGCACGGCGCAGACCGCACCGCCCTTCATCCCGACCATTATCGGCGAAGGCGGCCAGGACTGGCCGGCGGTCGCCGCTGGCACGACGATCTTCCTGGTGCCGATCCTGGTGTTCACCATCCTGCTTCGCAAGCAGTTGCTGCGCGGCATCACTTTCGGCGCGGTGCGCAAATGAGCATGACCCAACCCGCAAAACGCAAGTCGCGCTGGCCGGTCTGGGCGAGGCGTGGATTGATGGAGAACATCGCCACGGTAATCATTGCCATTGGCTTCCTGATGCTGTTCCAGCCCTTCGCGCTGTCGCTCTACACTTATTCGTTCATCACCATGCTGGCCGGCACGGCGATGTTCATCATCGTCTCGAAGTTTCCGGAGTAGACGATGGCGGAGATCAGGGTCGAGCATCTGAGAAAGGCCTTCGGCGATTTCGTCGCCGTGCAGGATTCCAACTTCGTCGTCGGGGATGGCGAGTTCTTCGTCATGCTGGGGCCTTCGGGTTGCGGCAAGACGACGACGTTGCGCATGATTGCCGGGCTCGAACTGCCGACCGGCGGCAAGATCCTGCTCGGTGGCGAGGACGTCACCATGCGGCGTGCCCGCGAGCGCGACATCGCCTTTGTCTTCCAGCTGTTCGCGCTCTATCCGCATATGAACGTGCGCAAGAACATCGGCTTCCCGCTGCTGGCGCAGGGCACGCCAGGCATCGAAATCCGCCGGCGCGTCGAAGAGACGGCGAAGCTGTTGCGCATCGACCATCTGCTCAACAAATCGGTCTCCGGTCTTGCCGGCGGCGATCGCCAGCGCGTGGCACTCGGCCGCGCCATCGTGCGGCGGCCAAAATGCTTCCTGATGGACGAGCCGCTCGGCACGCTCGACACCGAATTCCGCGATCTCATGGTGCATGAACTGCGCGAACTGCACAACCGCATCCACGCCACCACGGTCTATGTCACGCATGACCAGATGGAAGCGATGTCGATGGCCGACAAGATCGCGGTTATGAACCACGGCGTAATCGAACAGTTCGGCACGCCGCGCGAAATCTATGACCGGCCGGCGACCATGTTCGTCGCCGATTTCATCGGCTCGCCGCCGATGAATTTTCTCGGCTTCGGCGGCGGGCTTTCAAAGGGAGCCAGGGAGATTTTGGTGCAAGGCGCCAAAGTGGCAGTGCCGGAGGTGCGCGAGGACATCGCGCCGGCCGACATGGCGCTCGGCATCCGACCGGAACACATCCGCTTCGACGACGCTTCGAAGCTGCGCGGCGCCATCTATGGCACCGAGTATCTCGGCACCACGCAGATCGTTGCGGTGGAGACATCCGGCGGTATCGTCAAGGCGCGGGTGCCGGCCGAAATCCGGCTCAATGCGGGCGACCATGTCGGCCTCGCGCTGAGCAGCGCACGGCTGTCGCTGTTCGAGAAGGGCTCCGGCCGCGCGGTGCGAACCGCAATCCATGACGGGGCTTCCCAGGGAAGAGCGCATCATGGCTGACGTGCAGATCAAAGGCGTGACCAAGAGCTTCGGCGAACATGTCGCCGTGGACACTCTCGATCTGCACGTTGCCGACGGCGAATTCGTCGTGCTGCTCGGCCCGACCGGGGCCGGCAAGACGACGACGCTCAGACTTATCGCCGGATTGGAACGGCCGGATACGGGCTCGATCCATATCGGCGGCCGCGATGCGACAATGTTGTCGCCGGCCGAGCGCGACACGGCCTTCGTCTTCCAGCAATATTCGCTTTATCCGCATCTGTCGGTCTTCGACAATTTGGCCTTTCCGCTGCGCTCGCCGGCGCGGCGGTTGAGCGAGGACTCGGTGCGCCGCCGCGTCGAGGATGTGGCCAAGATGGTGCGTATCCACCACAAGCTGAACAACCGCTCCACCAAACTTTCCGGCGGCGAGATGCAGCGCGTCGCCATCGGGCGCGCGTTGGTGCGCAAGCCCTCGATCTATCTGATGGACGAGCCGCTGTCGTCGCTCGATGCCAAGCTGCGCGCCGATCTCCGGCTCGAACTGAAGCGCATCCAGGCCGAGGTCGGCGCCACCATGCTTTATGTCACGCACGACCAGATCGAAGCGATGACGATGGCCGATCGCATCGGCATTCTCGCCGACGGCGTGCTGGCGCAGATCGGCACGCCACGCACCATCTACTCGGAGCCGGCAAACGTTCATGTCGCCGCAAGGCTCGGCCAGCCGGCGATCAATCTGTTGCCGACCGGCCTGCTGCCGGATGGCGACATGCCGGCGGGAACCAAAACGATCGGCGCGCGTACAGAACATCTGTCGATCGGCAAGGCATCGAATGGCCCCGCCGACGGCGTTGTTAACTGGGTCGAGCATCTGGGCGACCAGAACCACCTGCATGTGACGGTGGGAAGCAGAAAGCTGGTGACGCTGACCGATCCCGACATCCAATTGGAAAAGGGCGACAGGGTGATTATCCGCTACCGGGCGCCGCTGTTCTTCGACCAGGCCGGAAACAGGATTGCAAACCGATGAGCCGTTGGGCACTGGAAAAGAACGGGACACAGGACAAGACCGGGACGATGGACAAGCTTGACCTGAAGACGCTGATATCCGTCACCGCCGACACGATTGCCGCTCACGCCGAAGAGCTGACCAGGCTCGACCAGGCGATTGGCGACGGCGACCATGGGCTGAACATGAAGCGCGGCTTCGAGGCGGTGCGCGCCGAGGCCGACACGTTCGCGACAAAGCCGCTGCCGGACGCTCTGAAAGCGATCGGCACCAAGCTGGTGATGACAGTCGGCGGGGCTTCGGGCCCCTTGTTCGGGACGCTGTTCATGGCGCTCGGCAAGGAGATTTCCGTAGAGCCGGACCACGCCAATCTGATGGCAGCGTTCGGCAAGGCGATCGAGGCGGTGGCGGCACGTGGCAAGTCGCAGGTCGGGCAGAAGACCATGCTCGACGTGCTGCAGCCGGTGCATGACGCCCTGCTGCAGGGAAAGACCGGATCGGAAATCGCCGATGTCGCGGACAGTGCTGCCGATGCCACCGTGCCGATGAAGGCGTTGCGCGGGCGCGCCTCGTTTCTCGGCGACCGCTCCATCGGCCATATGGATGCCGGGGCACGCTCGACCGCGCTTCTGGTGCGGGCTGTCACTGAGACCATCGAGGGGCAAGCATGAGCAATGTCGGCATCGTCATCGTATCGCACTCACCGCTGGTCGCCGAGGGCACGGCCGACATGGTGCGCCAGATGGTCGGCGACGAAGTGCCGCTTGCATGGTGCGGCGGAAACGGCCATGGCGGGCTGGGAACCAATGTCGAGGCGATCATGGGAGCGATCGATAAGGCCTGGTCGGAGGCAGGTGTCGCTATACTTGTCGATCTTGGCGGCGCCGAAAGCAACAGCGAGATGGCGGTCGAGATGATCGGCGAGCCGCGCGCGCACAAGATCATCGTCTGCAACGCGCCGATCGTCGAGGGCGCGGTGATGGCGGCGACGGAGGCGTCCGGCGGCGCCTCGCTCAGGGAAGTGGTGGCGACGGCACACGAATTGTCGCCATCGTGAATGAACAGGAATTTTGACTCAATGTCCGCATCCGCAGAAGCCACCGTTCTGATCACCCATGAGGTCGGCCTGCATGCGCGCCCTTCGGTGAAATTCACCAAGCTCGCCAAGACGTTTTCGGCCGAAGTCGAAGTGGCGCTCGCCGCCAACGGTCCTTGGTTCGACGCCAAGAGCATCGTCAAGGTGATGGCGGCCAAGGCGCCGCAAGGCACGGTGCTGCATATCAGAGCCAAGGGCGACGGTGCCGGCGAGGCGGTCGGCGCGCTCGTCGAGCTGGTGCGGCGCGACTTCGACGAGGGCGTGGACCATGCCCGAACCGCTTAAGCTGCAGGGGATCCCGGCTTCGGCCGGCTATGCCGAAGGGCCGCTGTTCAACCTCGAGCCGGTTGTCGCGCGCTATAAAGGTAAAGCGACCGCAGCTGACGAGAGGCTCGCGCTCGAAACGGCAATCGGCACAGCGACAGGCCGGCTTGCCAAGCTGATCCAGGCAACCGAGGGCGATGCCGCCGACATTCTCGAATTCCAGCTCGCCATGCTGGAGGACGATGCGCTGACCGGCCCGGCCTATGCCGCGATTGCCGCCGGCCAGCCGGCCGATGCGGCATGGCGGCAGGCGCTTGACGCCGAAATTGTCGGCTACGAAACGTCGGATCAGGATTATTTCCGGGCACGCGCCGCCGACATGCGCGACATCAGAGACCAAGTGCTTCGCGCGCTGACCGCGGACAGCGCGGCTGCCGCGCCGACAGGCGCCATCTTCTACGGCGAGGACATCGCGCCCACGCGCTTTCTTGAAACCGACTGGAGCGCCGGCGGCGGCATTGCGCTGAAGGCGGGCAGTACCGCCAGCCACGTCGCCATGCTGGCGCGCTCGCGCGGCGTGCCTATGATCGTGGGGCTCGGTGCTTCGCCGGCTCATCTTGCCGGCGTCGCCCTGCTCGATGCCGAGCACGGCGGCATCGTGTTGAGGCCAACAAGGGCAGAGGTCGAGGCGTTCCGGCAATCGTCCTCGTCTTTCGCGGCACGTCGCGACAGGGCGGAAACTTTTTTGGCTCGGCCGGCAGTGACGAAAGCCGGCACTGCGGTGCGGGTGCAGGTCAACATCGCCGATCCGTCCGATGTCGACGGTATCGATGTCTCGACCTGCGATGGCGTCGGGCTGATGCGGACCGAGTTCCTGTTCGGCAAGACGCTGCCGGACGAGGAATCGCAGTATCGCGCCTACCGCAAGGTGCTCGAATGGGCCGGCGACAGACCGGTGACCATCCGCACCATCGACGCCGGCGGCGACAAGCCGGTGCCGGGTTTCACCGTCGAGGAGGGTAATCCGTTTCTCGGCCTGCGCGGCATCAGGCTATCGCTGGCGAGACCGGAGGTTTTTCGGGTGCAGATCAGGGCGCTGCTGCGCGCCGCCTTGCATGGCAATCTCAAGGTGATGTTCCCGATGGTCGCCGTGTGGGACGAGTATCAGCGAGCAGCCGCGCTCTTCGCCGAAGAGCAGGCCGCGCTTGCCGCGCGCGGCGTCGCGCAAAAAATGCCGCCGCTCGGCATCATGGTCGAGGTGCCGTCGGTGGCGATCGCTCCTGAGGCGTTTGCCGAGGTCGCCTTCTTCTCGATCGGCTCGAACGACCTGACCCAGTATGTGATGGCGGCGGCGCGCGACAACGCGTCGGTCGCGCATCTCAATTCGATCAGGCATCCGGCCGTGCTTCGGCTGATCGCCTCGGTTGCAGCGTTCGGCCGCGCGCAAAACATTCCGGTCAGCCTGTGCGGCGACGCCGGCGGCGATCCGGCGGCGATCCCGGCGCTGATCGAGGCCGGCATGCGCGACCTTTCCGTGGTTCCCGCCCAGCTCGCAATGGCCAAGGCGGCCATTGCGGACGTCTCGATCTAGGCACCGGCATGGCCGAAACCAAGAAGACGCCTGAATCCGGCTCCGAAGAGGCGATCCGCGCCTACAAGACGATCCTGTCGCAGGTCCTCGACCAGCGCCCGTCCGGCATGCGCCAGCGCCTCGCCGACGCGTTGGGCAAGCATCGCAGCTTCGTCACCCAGATTTCCAGTCCGGCCTACTCGATCCCGATCCCGTCAAAACATTTGCCGGCTATTTTCGCCGTGTGCCATTTCAGCCCGGCCGAACGCGACCATTTTCTTGCCGCCTACCATCAGGCGCATCCGGGAAAAATGTCGCTGGCATCCGGCATGCGCAAGACGCGGCATGTTTCGCTGATCGTTCCCGATTTCGGCGACGACAAACAGAACGCGGCGCTCGACAGGGCGGTCAACGATTTCATCCAGAAGATCACCAGCATCGCCGGCAAGGGCGGGACATAGTCGCGCCACGTTCAGCTATTTCGGGAGAGACGGCCATGAAGAAGTTTCTGAATTCTGTGGACACGGTGCTGACCGAAAGCCTCGACGGCTTCGTTGCCGCCCATGCCGACATCCTTGTGCTTGGCGACGAGCATAAATTCGTGCGCCGCAGGACACTCAAGCCCGGCAAGGTAGCGCTGATTTCCGGGGGCGGCTCTGGCCACGAGCCGCTGCATGCCGGCCTGGTCGGGCATGGCATGCTGGATGCCGCCTGCCCCGGCCAGGTGTTCACCTCGCCGACGCCGGACCAGATGATGGCGGCCGCGGAGGCGGTCAACACCGGTGCCGGCTGCCTGTTCATCGTCAAGAACTACGAGGGCGACGTGATGAATTTCGACATGGCTGCTGAAATGTCGGAGGGTGTGATGCAAGTGGTGACCAATGACGACGTCGCGGTCGAGAACTCCTCCTACACCACTGGCCGACGCGGCGTTGCCGGCACGCTGGTGGTCGAGAAGATCCTCGGCGCCGCGGCCGAGCAAGGCATGGCGCTGAAGCCGTTGAAGGCGCTTGGCGAACGCATCAATGGCGCGACGCGCTCGATGGGCGTTGCGCTGACCAGTTGCACCGTACCGGCCGCCGGCAGGCCGACCTTCGATATCGGCGACGGCGAGATGGAATTCGGCGTCGGCATCCATGGCGAACCCGGCCGCCGCCGCGACACATTGAAGAGCGCCGACGCCATCGCCGAGGAGATCTGCGCGGCGATATCAGGCGATCTGGGTGACAGAGCAAAAGGCCCGGCGCTGCTTTTCGTCAACGGCTTCGGCGGCACGCCGCTGATGGAGCTCTACCTGATGTACAACAGCGCCCGGAAAATCTTCGAGAAAAACGGCGTGACGGTCGCCCGTTCGCTGGTCGGGTCCTATGTGACATCGCTCGACATGGCCGGCTGCTCGATCACGCTGACCATGCTCGACGACGAGACGACCGCATTGTGGGACGCACCGGTGCATACGGCTGCCCTGCGCCGGGGGATGTAGCACGGCCAACACCGCGCCACGGCTATAGGAACAGTATTAAGCAAGCAGGCGCTTTCTACGACCTGGCCGGTTGCGGCGATAAAGCGGTGGTCACGTCCATTTCGACCAAAGCGAGGTCGCCAAGACGAATTTGCACGTGCTTGCAAAAACAGCATACGCTATTTCCAAGGACAGAAACATTCCTGGGAGAAAGCTGGATGGCGTCACGCTACCACGAGGTCTATGACGGCTGGAAACGCGATCCGGAAAAATTCTGGGCGGATGCGGCCAAGGCCATCGACTGGTTCTCGCCGTTCGAAACGGTCTTCGATGCGAATGCCGGCGTCTATGGGCGCTGGTTTGGCGGCGCCTCCTGCAACACCTGCTTCAACGCCGTCGACCGCCACGTGGCGGGTGGCCGCGCCGATCAGATCGCGCTGATCCATGACAGCGCGATTTCCGGCACGGTCAGGAAATTCACCTATGCCGAATTGAAACGCGAGGTGGTCGCGCTGACGTCGGTGCTGAAGAACCGCGGCGTCCAAAAAGGCGATCGGGTCATCATCTACATGCCGATGGTGGCGGAAGCTGCGTTTGCCATGCTTGCCTGCGCCCGTATCGGCGCCGTGCATTCGGTCGTCTTCGGCGGCTTTGCTTCGCACGAGCTCGCCACACGCATCGACGACGCCAGACCGAAGCTGATCATTTCCGCCTCTTGCGGCCTGGAGCCCGGGCGCGTCGTCGCCTACAAGCCGCTGCTCGACAAGGCGATCGAGATGTCGCGGCACAAGCCCGAAGCCTGCCTCATCCTGCAGCGCGATCAGCTGCGCTGCGAGCTAGAGGAGAACCATGACATCGACTATGCCGACGCCGTCGCCCGCGAGCGGGCCGCGGGCGCCAATGTCGACTGCGTTCCGGTGCTCGCCACCGACCCGCTCTACATCATCTACACGTCCGGAACGACCGGCCAGCCCAAGGGCATCGTGCGCGACAATGGCGGCCACATGGTTGCGCTGAAATGGTCGATGGAGAACGAGTTCGGCGTCAAGCCGGGTGAGGTGTTCTGGGCGGCTTCCGACGTCGGCTGGGTGGTCGGCCATTCCTACATCGTCTACGGCCCGCTGCTGCATGGCTGCACGACCGTCCTGTTCGAGGGCAAGCCGGTCGGTACGCCCGACGCCGGCACCTACTGGCGGGTGATATCAGAGCATGGCGTGGTCGCGCTGTTCACCGCGCCGACCGCATTCCGCGCCATCAAGGGACAGGACCCCAAGGGCGAATTCGTCCCGAAATACGACCTGTCGAAATTCCGCACGCTGTTCCTCGCTGGCGAGCGCGCCGATCCGGAAACCATCAAATGGGCGGAGCAGAAATTGAACGTGCCGGTAATCGACCATTGGTGGCAGACCGAGACGGGCTCGCCGATGACGATCAACCCAGCCGGATTAGGGCTACTGCCGGTGAAATACGGCTCGCCCGGGGTGCCGATGCCCGGCTACGATATCCGTGTGCTCGACGATGCCGGCCACGAAGTGCCGCGCGGCACGTTGGGCAATGTCGCGGTCAAGCTGCCGCTGCCGGCCGGCTGCCTGCCGACGCTATGGAATGCCGATGACCGGTTTCGCCAAGCCTATCTCGACGAATTCCCCGGCTTCTACAAGACGGCGGATGCCGGCATGATGGACGAGGACGGCTATTTGTTCGTGATGGCCCGCACCGACGACATCATCAATGTCGCCGGCCACCGGCTGTCGACCGGCGCCATGGAGGAGGTGCTGGCCGCGCATCCGGACGTTGCCGAGTGCGCTGTCGTCGGCGTCGCAGATGCGATGAAGGGTCAGGTTCCGCTCGGCTTCGTCGTGCTGAATGCCGGTGTCACGCGTGACAGCGCCACTATTGAGACCGAGGTGGTCACGCTGGTGCGCGAGCGGATCGGCCCGGTCGCCGCCTTCAAGACGGTGGTCACGATCAAGCGCCTGCCCAAGACGCGCTCCGGCAAAATCCTGCGCGGCACCATGCAGAAGATTGCCGATAAGGAAGACTGGACAATGCCAGCGACCATCGACGATCCGGTCATTCTCGACGAAATCACCGCGGCGCTGAAGGGACGCGGAATCGGGCTTTAGCTGCTTTCGGAGCGCGGCAGGCCGATCGCGGCTTCGGACGAATACGAATTCATCCTGCACTGCAATCGTCTGTTGTGCAATGCAGCAATAGCCCTTAAACCTTTGCGTGGGGGGCCATTCCGAAGGCACGGCATGGCTCAGCAAAAAACAACATTCGGCGGCGTCGACATCCTGCGTTTTGTCGCCGCTGTCCTCGTGATGGTCTACCACTACGGCTTCTGGGTGTGGGCATTCCCCGAGGGCGTTTCGGCGCGTGCGACGGGCGGCATCCCGCCGCATCCGGAAATAGGCGGACTGGTCCAATTCGGATGGGTCGGCGTCCAGATATTCTTCGTCATCAGCGGCTTCGTCATCGCCTTCAGCGCCGAGCATTCCACACCGCTGCGGTTTTTCGAGGCAAGGGTGAAACGATTGGCGCCGGCCGTCTGGATCTGTGCGCCGGTCACCGCGATGGTGCTGCTTCTCGTCGATCTCAGTTGGCCGACGGACGCAGTCACCACGCTCATACGCACCGCCCTGTTCGTTCCGTTCAACCCCTGGGTCGACAGCGTCTACTGGACGCTTGGCATCGAGATCGCCTTTTACGCCATCGTCTGGATCCTGCTGCGGCTCGGCCGCTTCGACCTGATGGAAGCGGTGGCAGTTGCGCTCGGCGCTATCAGCACGCTTTTCTGGTGCCTGTACTATCCATTCGACTGGACGGACCTTGCCGAGGCGCGCTGGCTCGACCTGCTCCTGGTGCATCACGGATGTTTTTTCGCGACAGGTGTGCTGTTCTGGCTGATGCGTTTCAAGGCAGTGACGCCCGCCCGCCTTGTCTTCTGCGCCTTGTTCCTGGCCGGCGGCGTGCTGCAGATCATAAGTGCTGTCGACGTCCGCAGCATCAAGGTCGAAGCCGCGATGCCCTACGGGCCGCCGATCGTCCTGTTCCTCGCTGCCATGGCGCTGATGGCGTGGTCGTTACGGCTCGACCTGTCCTGGCGCGGCTGGCGCCGGATCGGCCTGATGACCTACCCTCTCTATCTGATCCATAATGTCGTCGGCGCAGCCATTCTCGGAGCCTTGATGCGTGCGGGAGTGCCATACCTGCTTTCGGTGGTCATCGTCGGGGCGACCATGATCGCCGCGAGCTGGCTGATTGCGATCGAGGCCGAACCGCGCATCCGGCTTCTGCTCGACCACACCATCTTCCGCTACCGTCTCAAGGCGGCGTAACGCGCCAGCGTTGTCACGCCGGTTCCTGGCTGCAAACGTCCTACGGTGGAATGTTCGGCATAAAGCAGGGTGCGGACGCTTTTGCGCGACCCGTCGCGGCTCGGCGACCTGATCAAGAGAGGAAATCGACCGGCATCCTAAGGAACGTCATTCGCCATCGACCCTACCGGCTAGTGCACAGGCTGCCGGTCATGGTCTGTTCGAGGGGCATTCGTCTTCGCTCACGACGGCCTCGGCCCGGTATCGGCCTGACGGCGGAAGACGACGATCTGCCGGTCCTACAGACCGGCCTCAGCTGTTCACCTTCGTCCGCGCTTCCGACTTCTCCAGATAGTATGACGAATATCTGTCGAAGAATTTTTCCGAGCCGCCGATCGATCCATACTTCGCCAGCTTCTTCAAATCGACCTTGTTGAGGACCACGCCGACGATCTTGTTGGCGATATAGGATTCCGAACTCAATATGGATTGCACCATCGCACGCGGCGTGCGCCCCCACTCGGTCACGAGCACGAAGCCGTCGGCAAGCGGAGCAAAGGCCTTGGCATCGACCACGGGGCCGAGCGGCGGCAGATCGACGACGATGTACTGGAAGGTCTCCTTGGCATTGTCGATGAAACGCCGCATCCCGGCCGACGACAGAAGCTCGCTTGTGTGCGAGAAATGACCGCGCGGCACGGCGGGGACGATCGCCAGCTTGGTCTGCCGGTCGATTTTGCCAACGGACTGCCAGGTCTGCCCGCTCACCACCGCTTCCATCAGGCCTTGCTCGGCCTCCATGCCAAGGCTGCGGCTGAGGCCGGGGTTACGCAGGTCGCCGTCCACCAGCAGCGTTTTCGACCCGTTGGCGGCAAGCAATCCGGCCAGATTCGCCGCCACGGTCGACTTGCCCTCGCCGGGAAGGACCGAGATCACGCCAATGACCCGGCTGCCTTGCCCTTCCATCACCACGTCGAAGGCAATCTTGGCGCTGCGCAGCGTCTCGGAAAACATCGATGCCGGGGCGTCGATGCTCACCCGCATGCGCGCGCGTCTTTCAGCCGCCGACGGTGAGTGGGCGGTTTTGATATCCGCCTGACCGTCATCGCGCTTATCGTCCTTGGCGACCTTGCTGCCAATGATCGGCAGGTAGCCGAGGAATTTGAGGCCGACGCGATCGCGAACGTCTTCGCCGGTCCTGAAGAACCGTTCCCTGAACTCATTCAGGCCACCAACCCCGGCTCCCAACATCACGCCAAGCACGAGCGAAAGTCCCAGCACTATGGACGTGCGCGGGGTTGCCGCGGACTTCGGCAGCGTCGCGTCCGAGATGACGCGGATCTTGCCGACCGGGAAGGATTGCTGCTGGGAGGCTTCCTCGTAGCGTCCAAGGAACGTTTGATAGAGCGTCGAGAGCGCCGTTGCCTTCTGCTCCAGTTCGCGCAGCTTGACCTGCGACTGGTTGTCGATGGAACTCTTGCCAGCCGCTAACGCGACATTTGCACGGAGCGCCGTCTCGCGCGCGAGAGCGACTTCGTATTCGTTGCGGTAGCTTTCGGTCAATTGCTTCAACTCGCCGAATATCTGCGCCGATATGTCGGCCCTTTCCTTGGCAAGTGCGACCGCCTGGGGATGCTCAGCCCCGAAATTGGCTTCGATATCCTGCTGCCGCTTGGCGACAGTGAGATAGCGGGTCTTGAGTGTTGAAATGATCGAGTTGCTCGGCTGGTCGGCGGATATCGCGGCGTCCCTGAATGCGTTGTCCGAACCGCTTTCGACGATCGACTTGTATTGCTGGTAGCGGGCGCTGGCGCGGGCGGTATCGGCCTGCGCCTCAATGAGCTGGCCATTGAGGTCCGACAGTTGCTTGTCACTGATCAACTGGCCGTCATCGACGGCCAGCCCATGTTCGGCCCTGAACTTCTCGACGGCGAGCGCCGCTGCCTGGGAACTTTCGCGAAGCTCCGTCAGCCGACCTTGCAGCCAGACCGCCGCCCGCTCGGTCGCATCGAAGCTCGCATCGAGCTGATCGGCGAGATAGGCGTCGGCATAGGCTTTGGTGACCGCGGTCGCAAGTGCGGGGTCCGTCGCCTGGTAGGCGATGGAGATCACATAGCTTCGACCGATGCGCTCGGCCTGCACCTCGTCCTGCAGTTTGAGGATTGCGTAATCGCGCCGTGACGAGGCAATCATCGCGTCACGCGTCGCCGGGTCAAGCTGAGTAACGTCGGCCGTACCCACGGCGGGATTGGGACGGAAATACCGGACCACGCCGCGCACAAAACCGGCAGCCTTCGACACGGCCGACGTCGGAGGGTCCATGAAAGCGTCGTTCTGATCGAGTTTCTGCTTGTCGACGACTACCGCCGCCAGTCTCGCCGAGTGGAGTATTTCGATCTGGCTCAGAATGGCGGAGTCGGTCTGCATGCTGACCGACGCCGCCGAGACCTCGTCGACGACCTTGTTCAACCCTTCGTCGATCAGCACACGGCTCGTCGCCATGTAGGTGGGAGGCGTGGTCTGCAAATAGAGCACGCCCAGAAAAAGACCGATGGCAGCGCATGCCGCAACCACCTTTGCCTGCCTTGCTGCCATGCCGAGCAGGCGCTCGACATCGATAAAATCGTCGGCGCTGACTGGGTCCGAACTCGGCAATGGTTTCCTCTTGTCGAGAGGAAAATTGGCATAATTCATCTTCGGTCCAATTCAAGTTTGCATCTAGAGCGGCGGTCTCTCAAGTCGAACGCGCCGCCGCTCTATTTTTGTTTGAGCCTCGGAAACCCTGTCTCCACTCGGGTCCGCTGCTCTCGTTTGCAGGCGCTAGAGCGGGAGCATCAGCATATGCCCAACGCAAGCTTCATGCCAGCCACCGCGAGACCTGGGCAGTCAAACATATCGGCATGTCTTGCGTACCATTCATATGCTTGCTCCCAAAAAATGGGCTTTATGCGGCCTCCACCCGGCGCTCATGCAACTGGACGAACTCCTGAAGCATCTCGAAGATCGGTCCCTTCATGTCGTCGCGCGCCAGCGCGAAGGCGACATTGGCCTGGATGAACCCTTCCTTCGAGCCACAATCGAACATCCGGCCGTTGAAGGGCTGCGCGAAGAAAGCCTGGCTTTGCGCAAGGCGGACCATGGCGTCGGTCAGTTGGATCTCATTGCCGGCGCCGCGCTGCTGATTGCCGAGCAGCCCGAATATTTCAGGCTGCAGGATATAGCGGCCGTTGATGTAGTAGTTCGACGGCGCATTCGCCGGAGCCGGCTTTTCGACCATGGCGGTGACCTCGAAGCCCGAGCCGACATCGGCGCCGCAGCCGACGATGCCGTATTTGCTGGTCTCGGCCGGGTCGCAGCGCTCGACGGCGATGACGTTTCCGCCGGTCTGCGCATAGAGGTCCGCAATTTCAGCGAGACATCCGCGACCGCCGAAGGACACCATGTCCGGTAACAGCAATGCGAAGGGCTCATCGCCGATGACTTCCCGGGCGCACCATACCGCATGGCCGAGACCTTGCGGTGACTGCTGCCGGATGAAGCTCGTCGCACCAGCCACGGGAAGCAGGCTTTCCAACGCCTGAAGCTGCGCCGTCTTGCCGGTCTGCTCCAAAGTTCCGATCAATTCTGGATGCAGGTCGAAATAATCCTCGATGACCGCCTTGTTTCGGCCCGTCACGAAGACAATGTGCTCGATGCCGGCTTCGAACGCCTCGTCCACCGCATATTGCACGACAGGCCTGTCGACGACCGGCAGCATTTCCTTCGGCATCGACTTGGTCGCCGGCAGGAATCGCGTTCCAAGCCCCGCTACCGGTATGACTGCCTTCCTGACTTTCTTCATTGCATATTCCTTCTGAGGAGATCGACTTCAACCTGTCGCAGGCCGCGAAAACTATTTTTCAGCTGCCTGCACCCTTCACCTCCCCCGCACCCACGGCAAATTGCGCCGCCAACCTTCGCAGCCGAACGGCGATCGGCATGCCCATATGCCAAACCGCCGCCGGATCGCTGAGCGCCGTCCACACCGCCTTGAGTGGGGATCGCGCCTTGATGTGCTGGACCAGAGAAAGGAACGACGCCGCCTTGCGCAGGCTGCGCGTGCGCCGTGCGAAAGCGGCTGCGGCCTTTGCGTCCATCGAATGGGCTCTGGCGAAAACGAGGTCGGCCTTACGCATCGACTCGACGTGATGAAGTTCGAGCACGCGGGAAATGGAGCCGGTCCGGATATGGTAGACATAGCCGGTCGTCGGCTCGACCACGCACTTGCCGCCCTTGGCCAGAGCACTGGCCAGCAGGATGTAGTCCTCGCCGATGATCAGGCTTTCGTCATAGCGAAGCCCGTTTTCGTTCAGAAACCGGCGCTGGAAGATCGGTTTGAGATAGCCGAGATTGAACCTGGATTCGAAGACCACATTGCCGGCAATATAGTCCGCCAGCGAGATTTCACTCAAACCCTCGAGATAGTCGGCCGGGAACATCGTCTCTTCGGCAACACCGTCCTCGCGAACCACCTGGAGATTGTCGACTGCGATCGCGGCGCCCGCTTTCTCGGCGCGGTCAATCATGGTGCAGATCCGCCCGGGATAGACCGCGTCGTCGGAATCGAGGACCGCCACCCACCTGCCGCGGGCAAGCTCAAGGCCGACATTCCTGGCGCCGCCTGGACCGCGGTTTTGCTCAAGTGCGACGACGCGGACGATGTCTTCGGGGTAGGATCGCGCCAGGTCGAGCGTCCGGTCGCGCGACTGGTCGTCGACGACGATCACCTCCACGCTGACATCGCGCTGGGCGATGGCGCTGGCGATCGCCCGCTCGATGGTCAGCTCCGAATTGTAGGCGGCAATGACAAAGGTGACGTCAGGCTGCACGCTTGCCCCCTTCCTGCGGCGAGGGCAGGCCGTATTGGCGGATTTCACGCACGCCGACAAGACCGCTCACGACGCCGACATGCATGATGCCGCGAAGCACGCTGCGGTTCCTGCGCACGGGACTGATGGCGACCGGGATTGCCGATGCGAAACAAAAAACCGCCTTTGCCGAGGCGAGGCCGACTTGCCTGACCAACGCGAGGCCATGCGCGTCGCGCCCCAGCAGGTGCCCATGCGTCTGCCCGACGCGGAACCGGCGGCGACGGAGCCAGTCGAAAGCCGCCCTGGCGCGCGGCACCACTTCATCGACCCAGGCCTGCGGCGAAAAGGCGATGCGACCGCCGGCCTTGACCATATGGTCGAAGAATTCGGTGTCCTCGCCACCGGTCTGACCACGCGCCAGGCTGAATCGCCGGCCGCGGAGGCTGTCGGCGCCCATCCTGAGCAGGACGTTGCAGGTGTAGCCGGTGCGGATCTCGCCGCCCACCCAAACGGGCAAGGTGGAGTGAAAATCGCCGCGGCGCATCCAGTTGGGCGCATCCGGCCGATAGCGCGCCCGCACTGGCCCGAGCACGGCGGCAGCGCCACTCAAGTCCGCCGTCGCAACCAGTTCGACAAGCCATCTCGAGGATGCCGTTTCGTCATCGTCGAGGAAGGCGACGAAATCCGCCGTACTGGCGTCGAGGCAGGCATTGCGGGCGATTGAGATGTTGCGTGCCGGGCAATGACGATAGCTGATCGGCAGCTTCAGCGTCTCCGCCAGCGTTGCCACCAGCAGTTCGGCCGTTGGCCCGTCATCATTGTCGGCGACGATGACGCGGATGTCGAATCCCGAAGGCACGTCCAGGGCGGCTACCGAGCGAAGCGTGTCGGCAAGCTCCGGCCGCCTAAACGTGCAGACGCAGACGTCGACGCTGCGGTTTTTTTCGGCCACACCCATCACGCCACCCTTCTACGTTGCAATCGCGGTCCAAGCAGTTGCAGCCAGAAACCGACGGACCAGCCGAAATGCATGACCATCGCCGAAATCCCGGCAAGGGCGCTGTCCGGATTGCGCTGGCTGATCGCAATCCACACGCCATAACCGAGACAAACCGACGCCCACACCAGAATCGGCATGACTGCCAGCCAATGCACGAAGAAAAAGGCAGAGAGAAGGACGACAGGGAACACCAGGAGCGGCACCATCTGCCGGACCTTCGGTATCATGCGGTGCTTGAGAACGTTCTTTGCCCGGCCGCGGCCATAGCCGAGATACTGGAAATAGAGGCCGGCGAGCGACGAGCGCGGGTAATAGATCATTTGCGTCTTGCCGCTCATCCAGATCCGGTAGCCGGCCTTGCGCAGCCGGTAGTCGAGCTCCGCATCCTCGTTGTGGCTGAACGTCTCGTCATAGCCGCCCACCGCCTTGAACGCCGAAATCCGCATCAGCGCATGGTGACCGTGGTCGACCCACTCTCCCGCCGAGAGATGCCGGTGCTTGGAGCCGCCCGTGCCGAGCTTGGAATTCTGTGCAGCCGCAACCGCGTTCTGCACTGTGCCGCTGCCGCTGGTCAGCATCGAGACGACGACCGAATCGGCGCCGGTGGCCAGCGCCTCTTCGATTAGTCGGTCGCAATAATCCGGTGGGTAGCCGCCATGCGCATCGATGCGAATGAAATATTCAGCCCCATCGCCGTACCTGGCGATGGCGAGATTGATCGCCGCGCTCTGGAGGCGCTTTTCATTGTCAAGAAGGATGATCCTCGGATCCTTCCCGGCGATCTCCTCGACGATCGCCCTGGTGCCGTCCGTGCTACCGCCATCGGCAACGATGATCCGGGCGCCGAGCCTTTCGGCGGCCGGTCGAAGCTCGTGAACAAGCGCACCGATGTGAGCCGCTTCGTTCAGGCACGGAATCACGATCAGGTTGGACGGAAGAATTTTGGTCTGCATCATCGGCCCATGTCCATCCATAACCATCCTAAGCCAGTGCCTTGGCAGCATATGAATCGGGCACGGCCGTCAACCCGCGAAGCTTTTCGACAAGCGCCCGGCAATCGCTGCGATCGTGGCTCCAGGTTCGCGGATTGCGGGCAAGAACACGCGCCCGCAATTTCCCGAAACGATGCTCCTCCAATTCGCCCAAGGCGGCTTCGAGTGCCTCGGGCGTGGCTTGAGGCAAAAGGACACCGATTCCCTGCTGGTCGAGGAACCGGCCGGTTTCGGTGTGGCCCATCGAGATCGGCACGGCGCCGAAGCGGCAGCCCTCGTAGAGGCGGTTGGGCAGCAGCCATTCGGAATTCAGCCCCTGCTCGAAAAAATCGATGGCCCAGGAAAAATGGACCTCACGGTAGATCGTAGCCATATCCTCGGGATTCCGGTAGGGGCCGCCAAACGCGAGCCAGGGCTCGGATTCAACGAAACTGTGAAAATCCGGAAATTCGGAAAGCGCCGGACGGCCTCTGAGGATGATTTCGAAGCGACCCTCGAGCCGTCGGGAAAATTCGGCCAGAAGCTCCAGGGAGCGGCGGCATCGGAGTGCGCCGAACCAGCCGATCCGCCAAGGCGGAGGGATGGGGCCCTCCGCCGCTATGCGATCATCCAGCGAAACCGCGGCAAGCTCGAAATATTTGTTTTCGAGCAGTTCGACCGGCGCAGCAATCTGCCCGAATGGCTTGAAATAATTGGCGATGAAGGCCGGCGAACTGGTGACCAGGAGCTTTACATCCCTGGCCAGATAGCGTTCCGCGCCGCGCATGGCCCTGCCCAGAAGGTCGTCGCGAAGCATCAGACGATGGATGTCGAGACACTCATAGACGATCGGCACCGTTGCCTGGAACGCCGATCTGGCACGCCGGGCAAGCGCCAGCATTTCCAGATTGCGTGCGACGATAAGGTCGGGTCTTGGCATCGACCCTAGTTTCGAACCGATCGAGACCGCTGCCTTTGTGACTGCTGCCAGACGCTGGGCGAATCGGCCGTCGCGCGTCGCGCCAAGATCGATCGGCCGCAAGCCCTCGACATCGGCGATCGGGCTTACAGTCCGACGGAAGCCCGCCAGTGTGACCTGGGCGCCGCCTGCCTTGAGCATTATGATCCGCCGGCGCACTGCCGGGTCGGAGACGTCGTGTACCAAGTACAAGACATGCAGCATGAAAAACTCGACCGCTGTTGGCCCACCCGAAAGAATCCTAGTACAGCTCGTGCTGCATCGCAACATTTTTGTACAGCTCGTGCTGCATCGCAACATTTTTGGTGCAGCGTAGCAGGGATCGACGTTTTTGTGTCGACGTTTTTTGTTGCGCTGCAAAATTATTGCCGTAGTTTGATGGCAGCATCGGGCATGGGTCGGGACTCCGGGACCGGCACGAAATCAGGGACCCTGAATTTGCAAGCCAATGCATTCGACCCGCCAGAGGGCTCTCTCCGCAGATCGGTCGGACGCGGCGCTATCATTACGGCTTTGGCGCAATCGGTGCGGGTTGCGACGCAGATCGTCTCCGTCATCGTGCTGTCGCGCTTGCTCTCGCCGCAGGACTTCGGCGTCGTGGCGATGTGCGCGCCCGTGCTGGCTTTCATCGCGCTGTTCCAGGATTTCGGCCTGACCCAGGCGACGGTTCAGAAAAGCGAAATCAAGCATGAGGAGGTCAATTACCTCTTCTGGGTCAATGTCGCGGTTAGCGCATTGCTCGCCTGCGTGCTTGCCGGCGCGGCGCCTCTGGTCGCCGCCTTCTATGGCGAACCGCGGGTGTCTGGTCTGGTGGCAGCACTCGGGCTGCAGATCATAGCCTATGGGCTGGGCGCCCAGCATCTGGCGCTGCTGACACGCCGAATGCAGTTCGCCCGTTTGGCCATCATCGACGTCGCAAGTGCCATTGCCGGCCTTGCCGTATCGATTGCCTGGACTTTCATCGACCGTTCCTACTGGGCGCTTTTTGCCGGCACCCTGACAGCAGCCGTACTGCCCACGCTTTGCTACTGGGCAAACTCGCGATGGCGCCCCAGCCTGCCGCGCAAGGTCAACGGCATTAGCGAGCTGATCAATTTCGGCGCCGGCATCACCGGGTTCAACTTCGCCAACTTCTTTGCCCGAAATCTCGACAATGTGCTGATCGGAAAATACTGGGGCGAAGCGCAGCTTGGACTCTATGACCGCGCCTACAAGCTGCTTCTGTTTCCGTTGAGCCAGATCACCAACCCGCTGTCGAAGGTCATGGTGCCGGCTCTTTCCAGGCTGAAGGACGAGCCGGATCGCTACCGCAGCGCTTACCTTCGCGTCATGCCGCTGATATTGCTGGTCGCACTTCCAGGTGTTGCCTTCGCCATCGCCATGGCCGACGTGCTGATACCGTTCGTGCTCGGCGAGCAGTGGCGGCAGAGTTCCAGCATCTTCCTGGCGCTCGGTTTTGCCGGGCTGCTGCAGCCGCTCAACAACCCGGCGGGATGGCTTTTCATCAGCCAGGGCCGCTCGGGCGATTTCATGCGCTGGGGCATCATAACAGCCTTGACGTCGGTGCTGGCCTTCCTGATCGGCCTGCCCTATGGCGCGCTGGGCGTGGCGATCGCCTATGCGGTCAGCGAGTATCTCAGAACGCCTTTTCTGTGGCTGTATATCGGAAAGACCGGGCCGCTGCGGGCAAGCCATATGCTTCGCGCGGCAACGCCCTTCGTGCTTGGCGCGCATCTGGCGCTTGCCGCGATCTGGTTCGCCAAGCCGTTGCTGCCGCAACAGCACATCTTCGCGATGGCGAGCGCGGTGGCGCTGTCCTACATGATCACGGTCATGACCGCGCTGGCGTTTGCTTCCGGCCGCGAGGCGTTGCGGGAGGCCCTAAGACTGTTGCCGGCACGGGCGCCTAAGGCAGCGCCAAGCGAGGCAAAGTAACTTGCACGGACATCCATACGAGGACCAGGTCTGATCCCATGCACTACCGATCGATCTCCGACATGAATGACGCGATTGTCAGGAACCTTCACCGGTTGCCGCGCGACATCGACCTGGTGGTCGGGGTCCCGCGAAGCGGCATTCTCGCCGCCACCCTGCTCAGCCTGACGGCGAACATTCCGATGACCGACCTGGACAGTTTCCTGGCCGGAAAGATCTATTCTTCGGGCGTCACCAAACGCCGCGCCGCGCTCGACCGCCAGGCGACCGATATGCGCAAGGTCCTGGTGATCGACGACAGCGTCAGCGGCGGCGCTGCCATGAGAGAGGCGCGCAGCCGGGTAGAGGCCGCCGGCATCAAGGCGGACTTCACCTTTGCCGCGGTGTTCGGCCTGCTGCCCCAACACGAGGAAACCGACATCGTCCTCGAGGTCGTGCCGCATCCAAGGATGTTCCAATGGAACTTCATGCACCACAAATTCCTCGCGCAAAGCTGCGTCGACATTGACGGCGTGCTTTGCCTGGACCCGACCGAAGCAGAAAACGACGACGGCCCCGCCTATGAGAAATTCCTGGGCGAAGCGCTGCCTCTGTTTGGCCCGACCCGCAAGATCGGCTGGCTCGTCACCAGCCGGCTCGAGAAATACCGCGCGCTTACCGAAGCATGGCTGGCAAAGCACGGCATAGAATACGACAAGCTGATCATGCTTGACCTGCCGAGCAAGGCAGAACGGCAACGGCTTGGCGTGCATGGCAGTTTCAAAGCCGATTTCTACCGCAAATCCGATGCCATCCTGTTCATCGAAAGCGAGCACCAGCAGGCCCTCAAGATCGCCGAGCTTTCCGGCAAGCCGGTGCTGTGCGTTGAAACGCATCTGGTAATTTATCCCGACACGCTGTCACTTCCGGCACTTGGACAGGCGGCGCGCAACCTTCCGGGCAGGTTAAGGCAGATCAGTTCGCCTGACGGGCGCAAGACGGCAATCAAGACCGTCGCGCGCACGCTGCTTGGCGAACGCGGTTACGAGACGCTCAAAAGCCGGGTCAAACGACCGGCTTGAACCCGGTTTCGGGACTTAAAGCGCGTCACGCGACGCGCGCTTTAATTTTTTTTATGCGGTCGTTGTCGCAAAACCGCTACGCACTCCCGGGTCAGGCCCGAGCGCATGCTTTTGGGCGACATGCGTTAGGCGGCTTGCCGCGAAGGCTGTTGTGTCGCCCTCTCCAGCATCGAGAAGAAGGTCGCGAATTGACCCGCCGGATCGAGTTCCGGGCGCTCGGAGAATGCACGCGCCGCCGCTGAAAGCCGCCCATATTCCAGGCTGTCGGTCCACAGACGCCTGACCACTGCCACCCAGTCGGCGAGTGGGGCATCGTAATCCAGCACCACGCCACCGGAGCCGATCGCTTCGGGCAGGCCGCCACGACGCGAGCCGACGACTGGAATGCCGCTGCAATGGGCTTCCGACGCCACCCGACCCCAGGCCTCTTCCCATTTGCTGGGAGCCAGCAGGATTTTCGTGCGGCCGTAGACCGTCTTCATGTCGTTGGTCCGGCTCTCCAGGGTGACGTTGCCGAGCGGCGCGATCGTCTGCTCGATCCGGGCCCGATGATCATCGTCAAGCTTCCAGCTTTCGACGAACAGGAACGGGATTTCAGAGCAGGCGGCGGCGATGCGCACCGCAAGCTCGAAACCTTTTTCCTCATAGGGGTTGATCAGCGTGACAAACTCGCCTGTCGTCGGCGTGCGGTAGAGCGCGGGATTGATGGTCGGCGGTATAACCGTCGAATCGATATCGAATTTTGCCTTGTAGGTGCGCGCCGTGAACTCGGAATTGGCTATGTAGAGCGCCGAATGCAGCTCGCGCAGATCGCCGCCCAATTCGTGGAACTCGACATTCCTGAGATAGACGACCAGCGGCACGCCTTCGGCCTGCAGCGCCTTGCCGATCGGAACCGACTTGTGGCACTGGACCACGGCGACATCCGGCCTCAGCTTTTCGACGGCGAAACCCGCCGCCTCCCAGGGAAACCAGGCGCGCACGACCGGATAGCCCGGAAAGCTGTCGATGACAGCGCGCTGCCTCAAAAGCTTCATCTTGGCGCGCGCCTTGTAGCCGAAGACGCCCTGGCCGAACAGGGCGGCGAGCACCGAAGCCTCATGCCCGTGCTCGCGCAACTGTTCGGCAAGGTGATGGGTGCTGGACTGGACACCGCCGCTGAACTGGGGCGTGTAACCGTTACCGCCTGCAAAAAGCACTTTCATGGTTTCGGCTCCTTGTCGCATTCTCAAGTTTACGGGCAATGACGCACGGCTTATTTACGGATGCTGGCTTGCGACCCGCTTCAAGCATCCTGCTGCGTCTCCAAATTGGCGAACGGATTGGTACACGGCTGCCATCCGGTGAACCGGACCGGGTCGGCTGGCGAACTGCGCCGGGCGTAGTCGGTCAGCATATGGAACTCGGCAATGACCCAGCGGTCGAAATGCCTCAGGTCCTGTTTTTTCTGTTCGGGCAGAAACCGGCGTGCGGCGCCCAATTTCAGCGCCTCAAGCACAGTGACAGCATCGCCCAGCTTTGTGTTTGGAAATATCCAGGGGTTCCGCTTCTGGAATTCCAGGACGAACTGCTGCAAATGTTCGATGCGCATGTTCAGCCTGCCGAAATATCTTTCGAGCGTGACGCGCACCAGGTCTTCGTCCGAAAGCGAGGAAACGGTGGCGTAGGCGATGCCGGTCGAAGCAACTCCGCCAGCCATGATGGCCAGTGCCGCGCGTCGCGAAACCTTGCTCATCCGGCCATTTCCTTTCCTGCTATCCGGCTCGCCGCCCGCAGGGAGAGGGCTGCCGCCGTCAGGCTCGGGTTGGCGCAGGAACAGCTTGGATATGTGCTTGAGCCGACGACAACCAGGTTCCTGAGCTGATGGTGGATCATGTCCCGATCGACCACCGAATCCGCCGGGCTCGAGCCCATCCGCAACGTGCCCTGGACATGCGACTCGGTGCGTCGGATGCCGCGATCGAAGATTTCTTCGACCGGCAGCGGCGCCAGAAGCGCCGCCAATTTCTCCTTTGCCCGCGCCATGCCCTTGACCGCATAGTCGGATGCTCCCGCGAAACTGACGAAGGCGTTTTCATCCTCGTCGAGAATCACGAGATTTTCCGGGTCGAGCAGGTCTTCGGTAACAATGATGATGGGAAGCGTCTGACGGACACGTCCCTTCTCAGGGCGCATCCCGTGCTGCCAGCGGTTTTCGAAATAGACCAGCGCCGCCGCATGGTCCGATCTGTGAGCGCCGTCATAAAGGCCGAAATTCAAGCCGGTGGTGATGGTGCTTCCGTCGAAATTATCGACACCGTCGAGATAGGCTTCGAAATTCCATCCGTAGGATTCGTGCAGGCCGCGCCCGACGAATTCGCCCGACAGGCCGGACCGCAACATGATCGCCGGGCTCTGGATGGCATTGGCGCCCAGTATGAAAAGATCGCCGCTGACCGAATATTCCTTGCCCTCATGCACGAATGCGACCGAACGGACCGAACCGCCGATATGGTCGAGCCGGCGCACTTCAGCGCCAAGGCAGACCGAAACGTCGGGATGCTCGAAGACGTGCATCAGGCCATTGTTGGCGGTGAATTTGGCATCGACCGGGCATAATCCGCACCGCAAGTTGGCGCAGCAAGAAGACCGTTGCGCGGTCGGCACGCGCGCGCGGGCTGTCGGCATGACAAAATGCTGGTCCGGCTGCGCCGCTTTCATCATCCGGTCCGGCGTCGACATGTGATGCGGTGGCTGGGGAAATGGCCTGGAACGCGGCATCATCGCCGCCATGTCGGGGTCGCCTGAAATCGACATGACGTCCTCTGCATCGCAGTAAAACGGCTCGAGCTCGTCATAGCTGATCGGCCAGTCGTTACCGACGCCGTAGAGGCTTTTCAGCCTGAAGTCGTTCGGGTGAAAGCGCGGCGTCTGGGCGAACCAGCAATTCGTTCCGCCACCCAATCCGATGGTGTAATTCCACGGCTTGTCAGAGTTGGTCTTGTAGGTGGTCTTGTCCTCGATGTCGGTGTTGACGTTCTGCTCGAGCTGCCATTCATGCGTGTTGTGCCCGCCCCATTCCAGAACCAGAATGCGTGCCTTTCGCTGCTTGGCGAACGCATGCAGGAAGAAGGCCGAACCGAAACCGGAACCGACTGCGACAAGATCGAAATGCTCGTTGCCGATCTGTTCCGGCCTGATGCCCAGCACCATCAGAGAAGACCCCTTGTTGACACGAGCGCGTTCATCGAAGCCTTCGCGATCGTCCTTGATGTCCTGGCCACCGGCCTGTCCCGCCTGATCTCACGCCGCCATCCTGCCGATCGAGTGATATTCGATGCCGTAGCGAGCGATGACCTTGGGGTCGTAGAGGTTTCGACCGTCGAAGATGATCGGCGTGGACAGCGCATCCTTGATCGCGTCGAACGACGGTGCCTTAAAATTCTTCCACTCGGTGGCGATCATGAGCGCATCGGCGCCACGCAGCGCTGCCTCCTTGGTCCCGCACAAGAGCAGATCCTCGCGCAGTCCGTAGACGGCCTGGCATTCCTGCATCGCCTCGGGATCGTAAGCCTGCACTTTGGCGCCGGCCTTCCAGAGCGCTTCCATCAAGACCCGAGCCGGTGCCTCACGCATGTCGTCGGTATTGGGCTTGAACGCCAGGCCCCACAGCGCAAAAGTCTTGCCCTTCAGATTGCCGTTGAAACAGCGGTTCACCTTATCGAACAGGACCGATTTCTGTTCGTTGTTGCGTTCCTCGACGGCGCGCAGCAGCTTGGCATCGAATTTGACGCCTTCGGCGGTCTTGATCAGGGCGCGCACGTCCTTGGGGAAGCACGAGCCGCCATAACCGAGGCCCGGATAGATGAAGTGGTAGCCAATGCGCGGATCGCTGCCGATGCCCTTGCGGACCTCCTCGATGTCGGCGCCGAGTTCCTCGGCCAGATTGGCCATTTCGTTCATGAAGCTGATCTTGGTCGCCAGCATGCAATTGGCCGCGTATTTGGTGAACTCGGCGCTGCGCACATCCATCACGATCATCTTCTCGTGGTTGCGGTTGAATGGAGCGTAAAGCTCACGCATCACCGCCTCGGTGTCCTCGCTGCCGGTGCCGACGATAATGCGGTCGGGCTTCATGCAGTCGGCCACCGCGGAGCCTTCCTTGAGGAATTCCGGATTGGAGGCGACGTCGAAAGTAAGATCCTCGCGGCCCCGCGCCTTCAGCGTCACGGCGATCCTGGCCTTAATCTTTTCGCAGGTGCCGACCGGCACGGTCGACTTGCCGACGACGATCTTGGGCGCATCCATCTCCCGGCCGATGGCCTCGGCAACCGCCAGCACATATTTGAGGTCGGCCGAACCATCCTCGCCCGGAGGCGTGCCTACAGCGATCATCTGGATCTGGCCATGCTTGACGGCGGCCGCGGCGTCGGTGGTGAACTTGATGCGGCCGGCCGCATGGTTCTCCTTGACGAGGTTTTCGAGCCCGGGCTCGAAAATCGGAATGAGGCCCTGATTGAGCCGCTCCACCTTTTTCACGTCGATGTCGACGCATAATACCTGATGGCCGACTTCGGCAAGCACCGCCGCTTGCACCAGACCGACATAGCCGATTCCAAAGACCGTCAAATTCATTTGATTTCATTCCTGTTCAAGACTTCGGAGCGCTTTCGGCCCGGCCGGTTCAGATTGGTCTTTATTTAATGCTGCATGCCAGCGATTCCGGAAACTGGCATGGCTGGCCGAGCGCCGTGAATGCGATGCGATCCACTTGCAAGGTAAGCTTGCGACCCGGATCCGAAAACGGCCCCAGCCATTCCTTCATCGTGTCGCTGCCCCAGAGGCTAAAAAATATCTTTTGCGCATGGCTGGGCAGCTTTGCCGGATCGGTGATCGTGTTCACCAGCTCGCCATTGACGTACCAGCGCAGCCGGTCCTTCTCCCAGACGAAGGCGTAATCGTTAAAAGCCTTGTCGGTGCCGCCAGCTACATCCACCACTTTCTCGTTATTGCCCTTGCCGGCGATGTAGGCGTTGACCTGCACTTTGGAGGTGTCCTTGGTCAGCACCTCGAAGTCGATTTCATCCCACGGCTGCTTATCGGTGGGGCCGATGTAGGTGAAGAAGGAGGCGTTGATGCCAGAGCCCGAATCGGTTTTCATCCGCGCCTCATAGGTGCCATAGCCGAAGCGCTGCTTGGATTGGACCTCGCCGCAGGCAAAGTCGCGATCCTTCACTTTCTGCTTTTCGAAACCGAGCGTCAGCATGCCATTGGAAAGCTTGACCTGCTTTTTGGACCAGATGCAGTTCTGATACTTGCCGTTCGCCCAGCCGTCGGCAATGTACCAACGCGCCCGGTCGAAGCTGGTGAAATCATCGACGAACGATGGCGCAGTCGGGATGTCCTGCGAACGGGAAGGGGTCGGGCCCGCAACCAGGCTGCCGAGTGCGACCAGCAGAAACGCTCCGCCCGAACATAGCTGCCTCAGTTTCCCTTGCCTCATCATGTGCGTGAACGGCCGGTCGCCGGTTGCTCGGGTGGACGTGCTTTTCGAATCCGCGTTCATACCAAACTCACCTTGTGCTGTGCGCCCCCCCAACCCAAATCGATGTTCAAAACCATGACGAAACGAGCTGATCTTGACCTTCTGCCGGTAGCTTCCCCGGTTGCCTGCTTCTTGCCCAGTCGCGCCACCCAGGCTCTTTGAAATTTCACCCCGCGCCGGCGGCCGGGTTGGCGAAATCGGCCTTGTTGGTCGAGCCAGGTTGGGCGCTTTCGTCGAAGATAGCATCCAGCGAATGCCGGAGACCCTTCATCAATTCGTTCTGGCGGGCGAGCGCCGCGATGCGCCGCTCGTAATTCAGGATCGACTTCGTCAGTTCGCTGACCTCGGAGGATCTACTGGAGGAGGCCGCGCCATTTTCGATCGCCTCGACCAGGAAGGCGGCGTTGGTGGCCTTTGTCCGGTAGCGATTCTCAAGCCCGTTTTTCTCCGCCTCGATCTCGGCTGCGATCTGGTCAAGCAGCTTTGCCAGGCGGTCAAGGCGCGAGATATCGGTCTGCCTGTCTCGAGCCGGATCCCTTGATCTGAAGCCAAATATGGAGGCCATGCGCTCAGTTTCCTGTCATAGCCGGCCTAAGCTGTCCCTTGTGCCCGGCCGGGCCAAAAAAGTTCTTGTCGCATCGTCCAGCTCCTCTCACAGGCGGACATTTTCGGCCGATTCAAACAGCCAATCAAAATTGCTGCACCGCAACATACATGCCATTCCCAAAGCGAGTAGGCAACCACCTAGTGCGGCGAATCGGAAATTCGCATCGTTTTGAGGCAGGGTAAGGACCTGTTGACATGATCGGTGTGGCGCGCGGGCGGACCAGCTCAAGCCTCGCCGACCGGGCTGGTTGCGGCCATGAGAAAGCGCCGCGACGGCACAGGCTGTTTCGAGCCAAAGCCGGCGCGGCGAAACAGCGCATCCAGCTTGTCGGCGGCCACGCCGCGAACGATGGGGATGAGATTGGATTGGCTGGCCAGGGCGTAGGCCGCAGCCGCTGTCAGCCCTCTCTCGTTCTTCACGTCGAGGAAGTTTCGCAACCGATATTTGTCGCGCACCTGCCGTTCGTGCTTTCTGAGCACGGCCTTGGAGCCTTCCGGCAAACTGTCGATCGCCAGCAGCGCCAGATCCGCGTCGGCCAGACGCTTGAGATCCTGCGTCCTGTGCTGGCCGCTCAGCGAATCCGCGCGAACGATCGCTCCGTAGCCGCAGGACCTGATGACTTTGAAGCGCGCCCCGCAAGCAACTGCGCGCGCGTAGAGTTCATAGTCTTCGCCCAGCCGCAGGTTTTCGTCATAGCGCAGCCCATGCCGGTCCAGAAAAGCGCGGCTGATCACCGGCTTGAGGAAACCCAACTCACCTCTCTGCACACGACGACTGGAGATGTTGCCTTCGATGAAGCGCTCGAAATCGAGAAATTCCGGATCGGCCGCAAACCGCGGAGCGGTGATTTTCGAAACGTCAGTCGCCGCATCGTCCCTGATCATCATGATGTTGTCGGCAGCGAAATCCCAATCGGCGCTGGCGAACAACTCGCGAAATCTGCCCTCGAGAAAAAAATCGTCGGCGTCCAGAATGCTGATGAACGGCGATTTGGAGCTGGCGATCGCGGCGTTGCGGGCCAAGGAAGGACCGCCGTTGACGTCGAGCCGGATGACGGAAAGCCTGCCGCTGCCATCGTCGGCCGCCCGAACGACTTTCGCGGTATCGTCAGTGGAGGCGTCATCGACGACGACGACTTCGGCCACCTCCGGCTCGCGCAAGGCCGATGCGATGGCAACCGCAATTGTCCGCGCCGCGTTGCGAGCAGCAATGATCACGCAGACTTCCGGTTCTGTCATCAATTCGCCTCTCGACTGCACAGGTAGCTCCGAATTTTCTCCCCCAATGCAGCTCTCGTTCTCACTGACTGCCCGGCTGTACGAAACATCAGCCGGCGCTTATGCTGCGAGTGCGAAGCATCGTTAAAATCACTCGCTCCGTCCAGTCTTTCCTTTCGGGGTCGTCATGGCGCAAATCGACGGGCGGTGAAATGCCAGCGGATAGGCGGGCCGCTTCGCACACCGTCCCTGCGCATTCTGGATGGGGTCAGCGCACTCGAATCGCTGATCACCAGGTCGATCGACAGGGTTTAGGCAGTGGTGGCCGAGTCAGAGGATCCGAGGCTGAAGGGGAAATCACAAGTCGGTTGCCCAGGATGCTGTCGCGCGAGCAGTGCGCCAGCGACCCGGCCGACGCTACCTGCCGTCAGGTCAGTGGAGGCTTCTCCTGGCACTGAACTTCTCGCCATCGGCCGCTTCGGTCGAACTCAGCCTTCGTTCGACGTCGCGAATCTTGTCAGCCGACGTCGGGGTATTTCTGGCAACCATGGCGAAAACGAGCAGAAAGTAGCCCAATTGAATGACAATGGCGCAGGCTATAGCGCGAAGTAGCGTTGCGCCTAGCGAAGCGCCGTCGAGATAAGACCAGGCGACCACGATCGCCAGCGCGAAAATCATGCCGATAATGAATTTTGGTAGCGACATACCCGACAGCCCGTCAACCTGCTCGGGCAAAAATCGATGATTGACCATCCCGAGCCTCCCTTCGCCATGCGAGCTTGTTGAGGCCACCCGCTTTTTTTTGGCCGGTTGCTTCCAGCCTTCCCACGCTGTCCATACTCTGACAGAAACAATTTGCAACTCTATTAAGGTGTGCAATAGCGGGCAAGGCCAGCCGCAAATTATTTTGCATAAGTTCGGGGGATCGACTCTGCCATGTTGCGACGCACACCCCAGTATCACGACCAATCACCCGGTCTGGACTCACTTCAGTAAGAACAACAATATTAACCCAGTATTTTACTATAACAGCGCGCTATATTTTACAAAGCTACAGCCCGATATTTCTCAAGCACGCGGCACAAAGAGCGATGCGCCCAAAATCAGCCTCAAAAAGGCACTAAATTTTTCAAGGGTGCCCATAATTTGTCACGAACGCGCCATAAAAGGCCAAAATTTGCGCAGGATCGGTTTATTATTTAACCAATGCATGACGCGATTATTTCAGGCGCTCAACGAATTGTGTGTTGCGATGCAGCATTTTTTTGATATCGTGCGGCAAACCATCCGTTCAACGTATGGAGTTTACGCATGAGGGACGTAGCCAAGCCGGCCGACGCGAATTTTCCGCAGGCCGGTATCGACTTTCCACCAATCGGCGGTCTGCTTAAACGCAGCTTCGATATCGCCGGTTCACTGATTGGCCTGGTTGCTCTCAGTCCGCTGTTTGTGATGGTCGCGCTGCTTGTCAAGTTTTCCGACGGCGGCCCGATTTTCTACGGTCACAGCCGGATCGGGCGGGGAGGACGGATTTTCCCGTGCCTCAAGTTTCGGACTATGGTACAGAATGGCGAACAGGTGCTGGCGGCATACCTTGCCGCCAACCCGGAGGCCAAGGCCGAATGGATAGCCACCCGCAAGCTCAAGAACGATCCACGCGTCACGCGTGTCGGGGCCGTGCTGAGGAAGCTCAGCCTCGATGAACTGCCGCAGATCATCAATATCCTTCAGGGTGACATGAGCCTTGTCGGTCCTCGCCCGGTGGTGCGCGACGAGCTCGAAATCTATGGCAGTTCGGCCGTCTATTACCTGAAATCGCGCCCTGGCCTGACCGGGCTCTGGCAGGTCAGCGGCCGCAATGACGTTTCCTATGACAGCCGCGTCGCATTCGATCGCCACTATGTCGAGAACTGGTCGCTGTTCGAGGACATTCGCATTATCATCAAGACCGTGCCTGCCGTCTGGATGTCGCGGGGCTGCTATTGACGGGCCGGGAGCCGGTTGTGTGCGGAGGAGTGACTGTCCAGACGGCAAGCATTCTTGCAGCAAGCTTCATCGGGCCGGGCTAAAGCGAATCGGAAAACGTACAGTTGAAAACAAACATCTTCGACATCTCCTGGGCCGGCACGGTTAGCAATCGCATGCGACGGATGCGGCTTATGACCACTTGCCTCGCGCTGGCGCTCGCCGTTCCCCAACTCGCCGCGGCCGACGAGTACCGGCTTGGATCCCAGGACAAGCTGACCATCCGCGTGGCCGAATGGCAGACCGTTGAAGGCACGTTCCGCGACTGGACGGCCGTCAACGGAGAATACACGGTCGGCCCGTCTGGAATATTGTCCGTGCCGTTCGCCGGCGAAATGCCGGCATCCGGCAAGACCACATCCGAGATCGCGGCAGCGATCAGCCAGGCGCTCCAGCGCAAGCTCGCTCTGGCCGACCGGCCGGAAGCCTCCGTCGAAATGGCGCAGTACAGGCCGTTCTACATTTCCGGGGAGGTCCAGACGCCGGGCCAGTATCCCTACGTGCCCGGCCTGACCGTCCTGAGGGCGATGAGCATCGCCGGCGGCGTCCGGCGGGCCCCCGAAGGACAGCGGTACGCCCGCGACATAATCAACGCCAAGGGCGAGTTTGACGTTCTCCAGGACCAACGGGTCCGACTGATCGTTCGGCGCGCGCGCATCGAAGCGCAGATTGCCGACAAGCCGACATTCGACGTGCCGAAGGAGGTGGCCGAGGATCCGAAGCTGGCAAGCATCGTTGCCGACGAGATGGCGATCCTGACGGCCGATCAAAAGAATCTCAAACTGCGCCTTCAGGCGCTCTACGAATTGAAGAAGCTATTGCAGAGCGAGATCGATTCGCTGCAGAAAAAGATCGTCAACCAGCAGCGGCAGGTCGACCTGGCAAAGGAACAGCTCAGCGGCATCGGTTCGCTTGCGCAAAAGGGCCTTGTCGTCAACACTCGGGTTCTGACTTCACAGCAAACGATCGCCGACCTGGAAGGAAAAATCCTGGATTACGAAACGGCTATCCTCACCGCCAGGCAGTCGATCAGCAAGGCCGACCAGGACGCCATCGACCTGGAGAACACCCAGAATGCGGATCTCGCCACCGGCCGGCAACAGGCAGAAGCCGATCTCAGCGAAACAATGCTCAAGATGAACATGCACACCGGCCTGATGGCCGAAGCCATGTCGGGGAGCCCGGCGCTACAACGCTATCGCGACGGCGAAGAGCCAACGATGTCGTTTGGCCTGGTTCGGGTTGTCGACGGCAAGACCAGCGAAATCGCTGCCAGCGAAGATACGCCCGTGCTGCCTGGGGACGTGATCAAGGTGAAGCTGGTGCCAATGGCAAGCCAGTAGGCATTGGAGCGATCGGCCGATCCGACCGCGCCGTACAGATTCGATCTGCAAGGAGTTCGACCCGGACGAGTTCGACCTTGAACTCGTCGACACTGTGCTCGCCGCCCCGACAAGCTGGCCTACCGCCAACTCGGGACGTGAGTAATTGCAGCGCAAGGAGATGTTGTGCTTTAGTTGCAACTTAAATCCGAGGAGGACTTCGTCATGCACAGTGAAAGGGACGAAATCGTCAGTCGAGAAAGAGAATTTCACAATCTCAGATTCAGTCAGGAGGAGGATCCAAGAGGAAGCCTGGACAAGTGGTATCGAACAATTCGTCACGGCGCTGAACGTCAAGACGAGCAGATAAAACGGCTTTCGAAAAACGCAGACGTGCTCGAGTACGGTTGCTCCGATGGGGGGTGGTCTCTGCATTCCCTGCACCTGCCCGATCTTTGCCGATCTCTGACGGGGATCGATATTTCGGATGTAGCAGTAAACAAGGCGAACGAACGGGCGAGCACGCTTGGAAGCACGAACGCTACATTCCTGGCGATGAATGCGGAAGCCATGTCGTTCGAGGACAACAAGTTCGACCTGGTGTATGGACGCGGGATCATCCATCACCTGGACCTGGACCGGTGTTTTTCCGATGTGGTCCGTGTCCTGAAGCCGAACGGCGTGGCGTCCTTCTACGAGCCGATGGGACACAATCCGCTCCTGAATGCCTACAGAAATCGGACACCCCTCATCCGCACCGCTGATGAACATCCCTTGCTAATTTCGGACTTCGCTTTGGCCCGCCGCTATTTCAGCAATGTCCAGGTGGACTATTTCGGCCTGTGCTCCGTAGGAAGCGCGCTGATGCCGCGAACCATCTCGGAGACCGTCTACAAAGTTGGCAAAGCTGTCGATTCAGTACTTTTGACGCTTCCCTTTGTGAAGCGGTTCGCATGGTATGCGCTCCTGACCCTCAGGGCCTGATCAATAGGCAGCAAACCCAACTCGGGCGAGTCTCGCCTGCTGCCTGTGAGATGAAATGATTGCTTGGCCTTGGCGTTGTCAGGCGGCGTTTTTGTGCGCGGCACCAAAAATCTAGGTAATATTTTAGCCCTTTGCTTAGCGCCCCGCGGTTTCTGGTTCCGCGAGGTCGGCCGCGGTCCATCTGGGACGGGCGACATGCACCCTGACCAGCCTGAAGTAGCTGTAATACAGGAGGAAGGAGCCCATGATGTAGGGGTTGAAGGTGTCGATCTCAACGAAGGACCGGATGAGCAGAAGCACCATCACGCCGCCAAGAATCACCGACTCGGCTTGCCATGTCCTGAATATCAGGGCCGATATATGGCCCCATAGCGTGCGCACGATGATCAGCGAAATCATCGTCGCCCCGACATAACCTAGCTCGACGAGGGCTTCGATATAGGTGTTGTGGAAGTGGAAGCCGCTTCGGGTGGTGATGTAGAATTCGTTCCAAAGCCGCTCGGCCTCGGCGAACCCCTGCACCCAATAGGCCGCGTAGCCGACGCCGAGGACTGGCGCCTGCTGCGCCGCTTCCCAGCCCTGCTCCCAGAGATAGGTCCGTCCGGTGAGCGTGGAATCCTTTCCGAAGGCGCCAAGGACGAAATCCAGAAGTCCTGCAAAGGCAACCGCGGTGACCACGACCAGCCCGCATGCGCCGACCACGAAAATCACCCGTCGGTAGCGGAGTGGAAGCTTCTTGGCCATGGCAAGCAGAGCCACCAGAGCGAGAACTGCCGGTATCGAAGCCGTCGAGGTGGCGGAATGCGCCATGATCAGAAGATAGGCCGATAGGACGAAGATGGGCGCCGTCAGGATAAAGCTTATCCGGCCGCGCCTGAGAAAGACCAGGAAGACAATGCAAAAATAGATGCCAAGGGAGGCGACAAAGCCGAGCTGGTTCTTGGAGCTGAATGCGCCGACGAAATTGTACGTCCCGTCGAGCATATCATAGGAATATCCCCCGACCTTGAGCGAATAGAGCAGGACGACAAAAATCCCGATCAGTGAGCCTATCGTCAACGTCCGGACGCTGACGGTGCGCGCGGCGATGTAGGCGCAGGCGATATGGGAGCAATACTGGATTGACGTCCTCAACGTGATGCCGGGGGCATCCGACCAGAACACCGAGAGGCAGACATAGAATGCAAACGCCAACGGCAGCCACGCGCTGGAGGCATGTCGCAACAGCCGCCGGTAGTCTACCAGAACCAGGGGAAGCCAGACCGCATAATAGGCCAGGATCAGGATCGGGCCGAAAACCGAGGAGTAGGAGAACGCCCAAATGGAGATGGCAACAGCAAATGCGCCGTAGACCGTGCTCTTCTCCGGGTCGACCAATAGAGATTTTGGAATCTTCATCTCGGTAGCGAATTCCCGTCCATGCAGTTCAATGCCGATTCGCCGCCGCGCCATGCGCGAACGCTTCTATTGTGCAGTGCAATATAACCCATCCCCCACAGCCTGTCACCCAAATGAGGCAAAAACAGCCATAAGGCGCCCCGAGACGGCGGTAAAAGGCCACGACAGGCGGTGCGGCAAGAACCCGAGCATCCCGGCGCAGGGCTGGGGCATCGCTCTCGACGCCGTCAAAAACCATCGCCGCCGCATTTAATGAGACGGTCGGCATGACCGCCGCGCGGAACTGTTTTTGCAGTTGCTTTCAGCACCGGACCGAAAAATAGCAGCCGGCATTCGTTGCATCCGTTGCAATGAATGAGGCCCTCCGCGTACGCTATCTCGGGGACAACCAGACGATGGCCACACCAACAATTGGCAGACGCTGGTCGTCCCCGATCTGTTGGGTTGGAGCAAACGGATGGACAAACCTCGAATCTTCCTGGGCTCGTCGGGGAAGCAGAAAAAACTGCTGCAGGCGCTGACACGCGGTCTTGAAGACATCGCGCATGTGGAACCCTGGACGACGTCCTTCAATCCGGGGACAACCACACTGGGGCGCCTCCTCGAGCTTACGCGTGAAGTCGACTTCGCCGCTTTCGTCTTCGCCCAGGACGACTGGACCAGTGTAAGCCTGCCAGCATCATCTGCTCCTGTATCCGCTCAGGCTTCTCCGCGAGACAATGTCGTCTTCGAAGCCGGCCTTTTCGGCGGAGTCCTTGGAATGCGCCGAACGTTTATCCTTCATGCCAACGGTTCCAAGCTTCCAAGCGATCTCCTGGGCCTGACGTCCGTGAGGTATGGCGAAGCGACGACCGCCGCGGAGATGAGAGCAGTCAACCAAAAGCTACGAAAAGCTGTTGAAAATGAAGGCCGCGTCGCCCGAATAGAGGGCCTTTGGTGGCAGTTTTCCCTGTCGGAGCGGACCGTAAAGGAACCGTCCGCCGTGAGCCTCCTGCGTATCTCGCGAGACCGCGATGGCGCGTTGGAGTTGGCCGGCCGCTCATGGCAAGAGAATGGCAGTCTGTCAGCCAGATACTGGAGCGAGGCGGTAAAGGAGAGAAAGGAGCCTGCCGGCATCTTCTACTTTTGGAATGGAGAACGGCCCTTGGATGCGAACGCGTCGCAGTTGTACGGGACGGGGGAGATCCGGCTGGAGTCCGCCGATCGCGCGTCCGGGTACTTTACCACACGCGCCGACACGCAGCCAAAACTGAACGCGCGCACCTCAGGCGTCTACTTGCGCGCCGAACCGGAGGACTTGAGCATCCTGGACGGGCGCGACAACCAGCGACGAGTGGAGTTGATCGCGGAGCGGCTGAGCCATTGGAAGTCGATCAAGAACGTTTGAACGGCGCCCATGGGAGTCGCTCGGACGGGCATGGCGCCTCGCCGCGACCGCAGCTCAGTATCTTATGGAGAGGAAACAGCCAAGAGCGGCTCTCAACCGCCTGCTTCTGGCCCGCCATGAACCTGTTCGAGGCTCCAGTCCCCGGCTTGAACTTCTCCGCTGTTGACTTCACATTCGCCGCCGGCGGTGTCGCCAGCGCCCGTCGGGGCGGGCAAATGAGGGAGACCATATGCCAATGAGTTTTGCGGAACGGTTTGCCGGACGATCGGCCGTGGTCACCGGTGGCGCCTCAGGCATCGGCCTGGCCGTCGCGCAACGAATCGTTGAAGAGGGCGGGCGCGTTTGCGTCTGGGATCGCAACTCCACCCAGATCGAGCAGGCCAAGGCTGTCATCGCCGACTTGCACGGCGTGACCGTCGACGTCGCCGATCCTGTAGCGGTCGCACAGGCCGCCCGGCAGACGATCGAAGCCCTTGGCGCGGTCGATATCCTGGTCACCAGCGCGGCCATCACCGGACCGAACATGACGACCTGGGACTATTCGGTGGAGGATTGGCATCGGGTCATCGACATCAACATCAACGGCGTCTTCTACTGCAACAAGGCGCTGGTTCCGCACATGCTCGAGCGCAATTACGGCAGGATCGTCAACATCGCTTCGATCGCCGGCAAGGAGGGAAACCCGAATGCCTCTGCCTACAGCACCTCCAAGGCGGCGGTGATCGGCCTGACCAAGTCGCTGGGCAAGGAACTGGCGAAGACCAAGGTGACGGTGAACTGCGTCACGCCGGCAGCGGTGCGCACCGCGATCTTCCAGCAGATGAGCCAGCAGCACATCGATTTCATGTTGTCGAAAATACCAATGGCGCGGTTTGGCGAGGTCGAGGAGGTGGCGGCGCTGATCTCGTGGATCGCTTCCGAGGAATGTTCCTTTACGACGGCTGCCGTTTTCGACGTTTCCGGCGGCCGGGCGACCTATTGAAGCAACTGGAACGATTTGCAACCACGGACGCCAGACTGGAGTTCCCGTCGTTTGCTTAGGATCGAACCTCCACAGTCCGACGAAGAACTGCTCGACCGCTTCCAGCGCGCCGCCTTCGGCTATTTTCTGGAAACCGTGAATGCGGAAAACGGACTGGTTGCCGACACGTCGCGGCCAAATTGGCCGGCAAGCATCGCGGTCGTCGGCTTCGCCCTGTCCTGCTATCCGGTCGGGGTCGAGCGCGGCTGGATAGCACGAGACGCAGCCGTGAAGCTGACGCTTGCCGCACTGCGTTTCTTCTGGAACAGCCGGCAAGGCGATGGCGACGACGTCACCGGCCACAAAGGCTTTTACTACCATTTCCTCGACATGCGGACCGGCCTGCGCGCCTGGCGATGCGAGTTGTCAGTGGTTGACACGGCGCTGCTGATGGCCGGCGTGCTCACGGCTGGCGCCTATTTCACAGGCGACACTGACGACGAAACCGAAATCCGCGAGCTGGCGGAAATGCTCTACCGACGCGTCGACTGGCGATGGATTCAAGGCAGCAGACCGATCTTGCGACAGGGCTGGAAGCCGAAGAGCGGTTTTCTGCGTTATGGCTGGGAAGGCTACAACGAAGCGACGATCCTTTACGTCCTGGCAATGGCCGCCCCCGACAAACCCGCCTCGGACGACAGCTATGCCGGCTGGACGGCGACATATCAGTGGGAAAACATCTACGGCTACGACGTGCTCTATGGCGGCCCGCTGTTCATGCACCAATTCTCGCATGCCTGGATAGACTTCGATGGCATCCGGGATGCGTTCATGCGGGACAAGAACTCGGACTATTTCGAAAACAGCCGCCGCGCGACCTACCTTCACCGGGCCTATGCGCGGCACAACCCCTCTGGCTATGACGGCTACGGCGAAGCACTTTGGGGACTTTCGGCGGGTGACGGACCCGGCAAATTCCGCGCGCGGATCGAGCGGCGGCCGCGCAAATTTTCCGGCTATGCGGCGCGTGGCGCACCGTTCGGCCCCGATGACGGAACGATTGCGCCGTGGTCGTATCTCGCATCGCTGCCCTTCGCACCGGAAATCTGCCTGCCTGCGCTGCGCCACCTCAGAGAACGCCACCCTGAGGTGGTCGACGGTTTCAGGATGCCGAGCGGCTTCAACCCGACGCTGGCGAACCGGCGGAAGTTCGGGCCGAGCGGCTGGATATCGGATGCGCACTATGGACTGGACCAAGGCATCGTCGTGCTGATGATTGAAAACCACCGCTCGCGGCTGATCTGGGAGCTGATGCGGTCGAGCCCGCATATCCGTCGCGGCCTGTGCAAGGCCGGGTTCTCCGGCGGCTGGCTGTCGCAGCCGGCGAGCCCTCCTCGCAAGGACCCTGCTGAATGACGGCTAAAACGCGCCGCGTTTGACCGGCCTCCTGCGACGCGCTTTAGGTTGCTGTTTCATGCATGTGCGCGACATGCATTAGCGCCCAGTGGTCGCTGTCGTTTCGGCCACGATGACGTTCGCCTTCCCGGCAACTCGCGCCCGCCGGGAAGGCCGTTCGATTTCGTCTGGCTTGATTTACTTAGCCGGCGAACGTGTAGGCGGTCTTTACCGTAGTGTAGAATTCCGCTGCGTAGCGGCCTTGCTCGCGCGGGCCGTAGCTCGATCCCTTGCGTCCGCCGAAAGGCACGTGGAAGTCAACGCCCGCCGTCGGCAGATTGACCATCACCATGCCGGCCTCCGAGTTGCGCTTGAAATGCGTGGCGTGCTTGAGGCTCGAGGTGCAGATGCCCGACGTCAGCCCGAACGGCGTGTCGTTGGCCACCGCCAAGGCCTCGTCATAGTCCTTGACGCGGATGACGTTGGCGACTGGCCCAAAAATCTCCTCGCGTGAAATGCGCATGGCGTTGGTGGCTTGCGTGAACAGCGCCGGTTGCAGGTAGAAGCCGCGGGTTTCGCGATCGAGCCGCTCGCCGCCGAAGGCGAGATCGGCGCCTTCCTGGCGGCCGATGGCGATATAGTCTTCGTCCTGTTTCAACTGGCTCTGGTCGACGACGGGTCCGATCTGGGTTTTCGCATCGAGGGCGTCGCCGACGACCAGCTTGGCGAGGCGATCTTTCATCGCATCGACGAAGCGGTCATGGATGCCGTCCGTCACGACCAGGCGGGACGACGCCGTGCAGCGCTGGCCGGTCGAGAAATATGCGCCATTGGTCGCGCAGTCGACGGCGACGGCTAGGTCTGCATCGTCGAGCACGACGAGCGGGTTCTTGCCGCCCATTTCGAGCTGGTACTTGCGCATGTGCTCGACGCTGGCGGCAGCCACGCGCTTGCCGGTGCCGACCGAGCCGGTGAAGGTGATGGCATTGAGGTCAGGGCTGTCGAGCATGGCCTGGCCGACTACCGAACCCTTGCCCATGACGAGATTGAGCACACCCTCAGGCAGGCCGGCGCGGTGCAATATGTCGACAATGGTCCAGGCGCTCTCCGGAACCAGCTCGGCCGGCTTGAAGACGATGGTGTTGCCGTAGGCCAGGGCAGGAGCGATCTTCCACGCCGGGATGGCGATCGGGAAATTCCACGGTGTGATGATGCCGACGACGCCGACCGCTTCGCGTGTGATCTCGACACCGACGCCGGGCCGCACGCTTGGAACCAGCTCGCCCGACAGGCGCAGCGTCTCACCAGCAAAGAAATCGAATATCTGGGCGGCCCGCACGGTTTCGCCAATTCCCTCGACCAGCGTCTTGCCCTCCTCGCGCGCCAACGCCCGGCCGATTTCATCTTTCCGCGCGGTGATCTCGTCCGACGCCTTCCTCAGCACCGCATGGCGTGCCAGCAAGCCCGATCGGGACCACGCAGGAAATGCCGCTTTCGCCGCCGCGATGGCCTGCCGCGCCTGCTCGGCGTCGCCCGACGCATATTCGCCGACAACGTCGTCGAGATTGGAAGGGTTGATGTTGCGGGAGCCGGCATCGCCCACCCACTCGCCATCGATGAGGTTCTTTCGAAACGGGATCATGTCGCTGTCTTCCTTGTCCTTCGATTGCCGTCTATCTGGACCACCAGCCGCCACACCGCAAGGCCGCCAGCGGCAAAGTTCTGCTCCTCGACAGGCATGTGCTAAGCAGATTTCGGAAAAGTGTTCGATGGTTTTCCGATAAAAACCTGCGACAAACACAAACCCAGCAGGCGAAGCACGGCAAGCCTGCTTGGGTGTCGAGGTGGTAAACCATGATTCTAGTGCGGCGCGACGCGGATCGCGCCAGGAGGAGGCTGCCATGTCCGACAGCGCGTTGCCGCTGGTGATCAGCGCGCCCGAGCCACGCACGCTCGACCTGATTTTCACGCCCGAGGCACTGGCGAGATTCCGCGCCAGATACCGTATTTTCGAAACGTCGCCAGGAGGCGTCGCGGCCCTGCCACACGATGTGCTCGCCGAGGCGCGTTACATCGTCGGCCAGCCGCCGATCGCGCCGGAGACGCTGGAAAGGATGACAGCGCTGCGTTGTGTCTTCAATGTCGAGAGCAACCTCATCAACAACATGCCGTATGAAACGCTGTTTTCGCGCGGCATCCATGTCGTCACCACCGGCATGGTGTTTGCCGAGCCGGTGGCCGAGCTCGGTCTTGCCATGGCGCTCAACCTCGCCCGCGACATCGTCGACGCCGATCTTGCGTTTCGTCAGGGCAAGGAGCTGTGGGGCGGCGAGGGTAACCGGGCGGCGCGGCTTCTCTCCGGCGCGGATGTCGGTATCATCGGCTTCGGCGATCTCGGCCGTGCGCTCAACCGGCTGCTGTCGGGCTTTCGCACGCGGACCAAGGTCTTCGATCCGTGGCTGCCGCCCTCGATCCTGATCGAGAACGGCGTCGAGCCGGCTTCCCTCGACACGGTTTTGTCGAGTAGCGATTTCGTCTTCGTCGTCGCTTCGGTGACCAGCGAAAACCAGGGTTTTCTCGGCACTGAGGCCTTTGCCAGGATGCGCAAAGGAGCCGCCTTCATCCTGCTCAGCCGTGCCGGCGTGGTCGATTTTCCGGCGCTGATGGATGCAGTTCGCAGCGGCCACATCGTCGCCGCCAGCGATGTGTTTCCGCAAGAGCCGCTGGCGCAGGACCATCCTGTCCGCACGCTGCCCGGCTTCCTGCGCTCCGCCCACCGGGCCGGCGCGCTCGACATCGCTTTCAAGCGCATGGGCGACATGGTGCTGGAAGACATGGACCTGATCGACCGCGGCCTGCCGCCAATGCGTTCGAAGCGGGCCGAACGCGAGACCGTTTCGCGCATGCGCTCGAAGCCGGTCGACAAGAACTGAGCCGTCAGGCCCAGCGGCTGCGAGGTTTCTCAGATGGTGAACGACCAGAACAGGCAGGCGAGCGTCGCTGCGGCGAAGACGACAAAGAACAGGCTTCTCAGCAGGATATTGCGGCGCAGTTCGTTCATGAAGAGATGGCAGCCGACGATGGCCACGACAAACAGGAACCGCCAATTCAGCAGTCCCGGCAGGACATTGCTTCGATCGAAAGCCCATCTGGCGGCGAGGCCGCCAATGATGGCCGCGAACAACACGATGACTGTCCAGAAGATCGCATCCGCAGCATGTGTCAGGACGATGCCGGCGACCCTGATCGGCAGGATCATCATCAGCAGCGCGCTGAAGAAGTACACGCCCGCGAGCGGGATAAACGTCCCGGCATCGGCGACGTCGTCCAGGCGTTCTGCGCCAATCGCACCAAAGGGATAGCCATGCCTGGCCACCGCCAGGCTGAGAGCCATCAGCAAAGCCGTCAATATGGCCACCAATGCGAATGAAGTGAGGGCTTTGCTCATAATGGTCCTGCTCGGAACGAATCGGATAAGGACGTTGGTAGCCCACGGTTTGTAAATTGCTGGTAAGCGTCGCGACGCGCTTTGGACGCCCTCACTCCGCCGCGTGAAGGCGCCGCGCCTCGATGATGGTCCTGATCTCGGCGCGGCAGGAGCCGCAATTGGTGCCGGCATGCAAGGTTGCGCCGATCGCTTCGACGCTTACGCAGCCTCCGCGCACGGCTTCGGCGATCTGATTGACGCCGACCGCGAAACAGGAGCAGACGATGGCGCCGCGATCGACGCTGTTGCCGCCCGGCCGCCCCGCCACGATCGCCAGTCGCCCGCGCCGATCAGCATGGTCCGCGCTCAACTGCTCGACCGCCCAGCCGCGCGACACCGCGACCGGCCTGGGCGCAAGATAGAGCGCGCCAGTCAGCCGGCTGCCGGCAAAGCGGGCGAAGCGATAGTGCCCGCCGGCGACATCATGATAGGCGAGCGTCTCGCCTGGCGCGTCCGCCCCGAAAAGCGAGGCCGCGAAACCCGGCCAGTCCCGGTCGGCTTCCAGCGCAAGCTCGAGACGCCAGCCGGCGGCGCAGCGGGCGAGGCTCCAATAGTCGGCGTCGATCGAGGCTGGCCGTTCGGCAAGCACCGCGAAGCCGAACGCGACGGCAGCGAAGCGTTCCACCCGGGCGGCAACATTCTTCGAGGCCGGCTGTCCTGAAATCGGATCGGTGATGGGCGCCACCAGCGCATCGACACGAGCCCGCGCGGAAAACTGGTCCGTCCAATGCATCGGCACGAAGACCGAGCCTGGCCGCTGCCGCGCCGTCACCAGCGCACGAAGCAGCACCTCGCCATGCTCGGTTGAGACGCGGACGATGTCGGCATCGCCGATGCCGAAGTGCTGCGCGTCCGCCGGGTGGATTTCGGCGAACGGCTCGGCCAGGTGCTGCGACAGCCGCTGGCTTTTTCCCGTCCGCGTCATGGTGTGCCAGTGGTCGCGAACCCGCCCGGTGTTGAGCACCAGCGGGAATTTTTCGTTCGTGCGGGTTTGCGGAACTGGACGGATCGGGATGAAGCGCGCCTTACCGTCGGGTGTGTAGAAGTTGCCGTTGGCGAAGAAGCGGGTGCTGGCTGAGCTATGTCCAGCTTGAACACCCCCCTCTGGGGCGGCCCGCCCGGCGGGCGGGCGGGGGGGGGGGGGGGGTGGGGGGGGCGGGGGGGGGGGTGGGGGCCCCAACCCAAAAGTTGGGTGGTAAAACCCCCCCCAACACCCCCCGTGG